>MNYC01000021.1 GCA_001872945.1 bacterium CG2_30_37_16 | reverse complement strand
TAATGACTATATGCCTCCTTACGAGAAACTGAAATCTCTTCCTAATGCCAGCCAGTATTTAAAGGATGGTAACACCTTTGAGGAGTTGGATAAAACAGCCTACCAAGCGAGTGATAATGAGGCCGCCAAAGTAATGCAAAAAGAGAAAGAAAAGTTATTTAAAATAATGAAAAGAAAGGAGAATTTCTAGTAAGAATTTTCCTGCACCAAAACACTCCGTTTAGTCCGATTATTGGATTAGAATTGACTGAAGAAAGTGGCTGCGGAGCAGGAAACGAATAGTAAAAAAGAATAAAGAATCAAGTATAAAGCCCCAAGTATGGGAATTGGGAATATAGAATATTAGAATATGGTTTTATCAGCCCATTCCTTATTCTATATTCCCATGCTTTATTCTTAATTCATAATTCTTGATTCAAAAATTTTAAGCATTTCTAGTTGACTTGTGCGCCGCCATATGCTATGCTTGTTTCAACTTTTAAAGGGCTCTCAAATATATTTAAACTCTTATGATTTCTGATTCTCAAATAAACGAAGCATCCTCTTTGGAGGCAATAAGTGAACTTGTCGGAAACTGCACCAGGTGCGGCTTATTTAAAAATGCTAAAAATCCGGTGCCCGGAGACGGAAATTCTAAGGCGGAAATTGTGTTTATCGGCGAAGGTCCGGGTGAAAAGGAAGACTTACAAGGAAAACCCTTTGTGGGAGCTGCCGGTAAATTTTTAACCGAAATGCTTGAAGAAAATGGATACAGGCGGGAAGATATTTATATTGCAAACGTAGTAAAGCACAGGCCGCCGGCCAATAGAGACCCATTACCGGAGGAAGTTGAAGCTTGTTTCTCTTATTTAAAAAAACAAATCGAAATTATAAATCCAAAAGTGATTGTCTTTTTAGGACGTCATTCTTTGAATCGTTTTTTTCCGGACATGAAAATTTCCCAGGCGCATGGTAAAGCTTTTAGAAAAGAGGTAGAGTGGCTTGGAAAAAGACAGGTTTTTTTTGCGCTTTACCATCCGGCGGCAGCGCTTCATAACGGTTCAATGAGAGAAGTCTTAAAATCAGATTTTGCAAAACTTCCGAAATTACTAGAAAAAATAAATGAAGAAACAATAACTAATACTAAAGAAAATTTAAATCAGCCCGGACTCTTCTAGGGCTAAAAAAGGAGAAATTACTTAATGAATGAAGAAAATAAAGAAAAGATGGATACTAACAAGAATCTATCTTCACAAAAAGGCCAGCATGGAAGCCACAGGCCTGCAAGAAAAGGCCAGGTTTTTGAAAGCAAAGCCGAAAACCTCAAAATTATACCCTTGGGTGGTATGGGCGAAATTGGAAAAAATATGTACATTTTCGAATATGGAAATGATATTTTGATTGTAGATTGCGGATTTATGTTTCCGCCGGCTGATATGCCGGGAGTAGACTATATTATTCCGGACGTTTCGTATTTAGAGGAAAATAAATCAAAAGTTAGAGCATATTTAATTACCCACGGGCATGAAGACCATGTTGGCGGATTACCTTACGTATTGCCAAAAATACCGGCGCCAATTTATACGCCTCGTTTAACGGCCGGACTAATTCAAAACAAACTAAAAGAATTTAAAATTATGGGTCAACTTTCAATAAGAACCGTTGATCCAGACAAAGAGGAAAAGCTAACCTTTGGCGCTTTTCAGGTGGAGTTTATTCGCATGACTCACTCCATTCCGGACGCTGTTGCCCTTGCAATTCATACTCCCGTTGGGGTTGTTATTGCCACCGGTGACTTTAGGTTTGACTTTACGCCGGTTGACGGTAAGCAGCCAAATATTCATAAATTAGTGGAGCTATCCAAAAAAGGAGTTCTGGCTTTATTCGGCGACTCCACGGGTTCTGAGGCGCCGGGATTTTCCGGATCCGAAACTTCCCTTCAAAAGAACTTTGATAATATCCTGTCTTCCGCTAAGGGAAGGGTTATTATTGCTACTTTTGCATCTCAAATTAACCGTATTCAGCAGTTTGTTGATGCAACCGTAACTTCAGGCAGAAAGTTGGCTATTTCCGGAAGAAGTTTGCTTAACAACATTGATGTGGCAGTCCGTCTTGGTTACTTAAAAATTCCCGCCGGACTCATTATAAAAGTTCAGGATATCAATAAATTCTCCGATACCCATGTTGCCGTTATTTCAACAGGGTCTCAGGGAGAAGCGATGTCGGCTTTAGCCAGAATGGCTTCGGGTGATCATCAGCAGATAAAAATTAGAAAAGGAGATACCGTCATTTTTTCTTCATCTCCAATTCCCGGCAACGAATCTGCCATCACAGACGTAATAGATGACCTCTTTAGAGAAGGCGCCGAAGTAATTTACGATGAAAAAGACGACATTAAAACGCACGTTTCAGGACACTCAAAGCAGGAAGAACTTAAACTAATGATTGCATTAGTGAGACCCAAGTACTTTGTTCCCTACCACGGTGAATATCATCACTTAATTCATCACCGGGATTTAGCCATAGAAATGGGTATTCCGGAACAAAATATTTTTGTAGTCGATAACGGGCAGGTCATTGAATTTGGAAAAGACTTTGCCAAGCTTAACGGTAAAGTGAAACACGGCATTGTTCTAGTTGACGGTTTAGGGGTCGGTGACGTTCAAAATATAGTTCTTAGAGACAGAAACATCATGTCCACTGACGGTATTTTTGTAGTCATTGCTACAGTTGATAAAGTTTCCGGCCGTCTTCTAACCAGTCCCGACATCATTTCCAGAGGCTTTATTTATATGAGAGAATCCGAGCAATTGGTAAATAAAGCAAGGTCTGAGGTTCGAAGAATCCTGTCTCAAAAAGAAGGCGAACCACCGGCAAATTGGCTAAATATGAAAAACCGGCTTAGAGAAGAAATCGGCCAATTCCTATACAACAACACCAAAAGACAACCGATGGTTATACCGGTAATAATTGAGGTTTAATCTCAAATCAAAATGCAAAAATCAAATATCAAAATGATAAGTCAGAATGAAAATTATTTGATATAATATGGAAATAACGAGGGGAAAATATGGCTGAAGGTTATTTATTTGTGTTTTTAGCATCGACTATTTAACTTTAAAAGCTTATGGCCTTGGCATCCCTGTTCCGGTTGGTGTTCCTATTATCTATGCCGGAAGTATTGCCATAGCATCAATAATTGGTGTAGTTGTGTTTTTTAAATTCGCTTAAATTTATTTCTCATTTTGAATTATTCAGTCCAAGGCTTATCCCTGCTGCGGCAGGCAGGTTTAATTTATTTACATAATTTAACTTATTGGATATAATTTTTATATATGTAAAGACAAAGAACCAGCAAACCAGAAGTACAAGGATTTACTTTAATTGAATTAATCGTAGTTATTGCAATTATTGGAATTTTAGCAGGATTAATAATTATAAGAATTGGTGATGCGGTAGCAAGAGCGAGAGATGCAAAGAGAAGATCAGACTTAAAGCAAATAATGACAGCAATTGATAGGTAAAATTGATAATGGAACTTATACAATGCAAGGTTCTGGTTGGAGTGACAGGGGATATGGCTGGATATCTTCTCAAGTGCCTGCTTGGGGATATCCGACAAAATCTGTAGTAGCTCTTTTAAATGAAAAAGGATATCTAAATAGCAGCGAAATTGCTGATCCGTTAAAACCTAATAATGGTGGTTATATGCTTTATAGATGCGGAGACGGGAGCGTGGCATTGTATGCAACATTAGAAAAGCCCGCTAATGAAGAAATAACTAATTTTAATTCGGTGTCCGTTGATTGTACCAGAGGTGTTAATCCAGATTTATCGATTGCCGCGAATGATGGCGTTAATGAGCCAGCAGATTATGGAAAAAATTACGTTATTACAAATTGATCATACAGTAATTCATAGAATGTATTTGATATTTCTCATTTTGAATTATTCTCTATCATTTTGCTTTTCGACTTTTGCTTTTTGAATTAGTGAGCTATATTATTATCATGCGGAAGTTAGTTGTTTTTGATTTAGACGGCACTTTGGTGGATACCACCCGGCTTTCCAAAGAAAGTTTTTTTAGCGTTGTTGGAAATTATGGTGTAGATGTTGAAAAAATTTGGCCAATTTATAATAAGACTAATGGCTTGCCGTTCTGGGAGCGCATATCCACTGTGATGCCGGATCTGGTCTCTAAAGTTGACGAAATTTTGGCAGATATGATAGATCTTCATATCAAAAATGTCAAAAAGCTAGTCACCGCTTATCCTGATATCATTGAAACGTTAGAAAAAATTGATATCAAAAAAGCCATTTTAACGTCTCGTGTTGGGGAAAGCGCCTTTCAGATAATTAAAGAAATATTAAATCATTCATTTGACTATATTCTAACGCCGGAAATGACTAAACTGCACAAACCAAATCCCGAACCTCTTTTGGAACTATGTGCTAGGTTTAAAATTGCTCCTAGTGAAGCTATTTTTATTGGCGATACCAGATATGACATCGAATGCGGCAAAAGGGCGGGGGTAGCAACCGGCGCCGTTACATGGGGATACTACAAAAAAAAAGACTTAAAAAAATATAAACCGGATTACATAATCGAAAAACCGTCCGAAATTTTGAATATAATTGAAGCTTAGAAGGTTTAGAGGTATAATCCCTTTAAAGGAGTTTAGATTTGAGCAGAAAAAGAAAACCGGGCCGGCCAAAAGGATCTAAAGCTAAAAAGCACGATAAGGATATTCCTAAATTAGGCGAAGATACTATTAGGGAAATTTTGGCTATAGTAATGATAGCCGTTTCTTTAATTCTGATGCTGGCAACTATTGGTGCTGCCGGCAGTTTGGGCGACATGGTTTATCATCTGCTTCGTCAAGTAATTGGATATGCTTCTTATGCGCTTATAGCCATTATGTTTATTGCCGGTATTGCTTTATTTATTCCGGAAAAGTCTAAAATATCAAAGGCTAGCCTTCCCGGAATATTACTTTTTGTGCTTTCTTTTGCCGGCATTTTTCACCTTTTTGTTGAAAAAGAGCAGGGCTGGTATATAGCCGATAGCGGTAATGGCGGAGGATTTATTGGTTTTGTCATACAAATGTTGCTTGCTCAAATTATTGGCAAAACGGCTTCTCTTATTTTGCTTTCTGCCTTTATGGTAATTGGAATTTTACTGGCAACAAACAGGTCAATTATGGTCATAATCCGTTCCATTAAAGAGAAAAAGGCCGGACAAAAAGCGGATATTAAAGTAAACGAAACGGTTACAGCAGATAAAGAATCGCTTAAAAAAGAGTCAGAATCGTCAAAGAAAAAGGAAGAATATCAGGTGGTGGCTTACGATGACAAGGATTGGAAATTTCCGCCAGCCGATCTTTTGGAAGTAATGTCCACCAAGGCCGATTCAGGCAATATTAAACAGAATGCTGCCGTTATTCAAAAAACGCTGGGCAGTTTCAATATTAACGTGGAAATGTCGGATGTTAATGTTGGTCCAACTGTCACTCAATATACTTTAAAGCCGCAAGAAGGCATAAAGTTGAACAAAATTACCACATTAGATAGAGATTTGGCTTTGGCTTTAGCCGCTCACCCAATAAGAATTGAAGCGCCAATTCCGGGCAAATCCTTGGTTGGTGTCGAAATACCTAACAAAAAGGCAGCCATCGTCAGAATGAGAAATATTTTAGAAAGCGAATATTTTCAGGAGGCAAGCTCCAGACTTTCCGTAATTTTAGGCTTGGATGTTTCCGGCGAACCGCAAATTGCTGACATTACCAAAATGCCGCACATGCTTATTGCGGGCGCTACCGGATCCGGTAAGTCGGTTTGTATTAATACATTGCTTTTGTCGCTTCTTTATCAAAACTCTCCAAAATCTTTAAGGATGATCTTAGTTGATCCCAAACGTGTTGAGCTTTCGCTTTATAATAATATTCCCCACCTTTTAGCGCCTGTAATTGTGGAGCCGGAAAAGACCATTTCGGCCTTAAAATGGGCGGTAGGGGAAATGGAAATCAGATACAAGGCCTTACAGCAGGCCGGCAAAAGAAATGTTGAGGAATATAACCTTGCCATGAAAGATTCCCCAATGCCGTATATCGTTATCGTAATAGATGAGTTGGCTGATCTTATGGCGGTTTCCGCTTCAGAGGTTGAGGGCCTAATCATTAGACTGGCTCAAATGTCCAGGGCGGTTGGCATCCATTTAATTCTTGCTACTCAGCGGCCGTCGGTTGACGTTATTACCGGCCTTATTAAAGCCAATATTCCAACCAGGATCGCTTTTGCCGTTGCTTCGCAAATTGATTCCAGAACAATTTTAGATCAGGCGGGCGCCGAAAAGTTGCTTGGTTGCGGCGATATGTTGTTTTATTCCGCTTCTATTTCCAAACCAAAACGTATTCAGGGCGTATTTGTTTCCGAAAAAGAAGTTCGTTTAGTTACCGATTTTCTAAAGTCGGAAGGCAATCCGGAATATAATGAGGAAGTTTTGGCTCAGCCGGCTAACCGGATGAAAGGCCATATAGATGTTCAGGGTGCCGATGATGAATTATTTAAAGAAGCGGCTGATGTAGTTATAAAAAGTGGAAAAGCGTCGGCTTCTTTACTGCAAAGGAGGCTTAGAATAGGTTACGCCAGGGCTGCAAGACTTATTGACTTACTTGAAGAACAGGGTATTGTTGGACCGGCAGACGGCGCCAGGCCAAGAGAAGTTTTAGCGTCGGATGTATCTGAGTACGACGACACAGGATATTAAAATAATGCAAAAATCAAAAATCAAAATTCAAAATGACAATTCAAAATTAAAAAGTTTAAAACATTTGATAATTTGGATCTATTTAGATATTAGAAATTAGATATTTGAATTTTTTGTTGTTTAAATTTAAATAAACGAAATTCGATTATTTTAGATAAAATATTAGTTAATTATTGGAAATCTATGACGCCTGATTTTACTAAAAAAAAGATTGCCTCAAGCGGGGGGTTGGGAGAGCTTTTAAAATCCGAAAGAGAAAAGCTTGGGTTATCTATAAAAGAAGTTGAGTTAAATATTAGAATTAGGTCCAAATATATAGAATCTTTTGAAACAATGGATTACGGACGACTTCCGGATGATGTTTACACCAAAGGATTCCTAAAAAATTATACCGAATATTTAGGTATAGATTATAATGATGCTTTGGCGCTTTTTGAAAAAAGTCGTTCAATAGAAACAAGGATTTTGAAAAGCCAAAGCAAGGCTAAGTCCTTACAGCCAATAAAAAAACCGAGGATAATAGTCACACCAAAACTGATAACTGTTAGCTTAATATTGCTTGCCCTTTCGGCAGTTGTGGGATTCCTTTTATGGCAATTTTCCATATTTACGGCAGCGCCATCAATCGCCATCGATTCTCCTCAAAATAATTCTACCGTGGACACTTCAACCATTGTTCTGTCCGGCAAAACCAACGAAGAAGCTACGGTTTACGTTAATGATATAGAAATAAAAAGTTCGGAAGGCATTTTTAAGGAGATAATAAGTCTCCAGAATGGCGCTAACATAATAAAAATAGCTTCGGTAAACAAACTGAATAAAAGAAGCGAAAAAGCCATTACAATTATGGCGAAGTTGCCGCCGCTTTCTGTCACGCCCATGCCCATTGTCTTTAAGGGTATCGAGTTAAAGATAACGGCGGGAGATTATCCAATTACTCTAGATGCCGTTATTGATGACAAAGACAAGGTTCATCAATTTCTAATGCCCGGTACGGTCCAAGTTTTTAAAGGAAATACCAAAATATCGCTGGTTACGTCCAATGCTAAAAGCACGAAGATAATAATTTCGAACGAAAAAATGTTTAATAAAGACCTTGGGTTTCTGTTGCCACCTGACGCAAAGGTTGAGGGAAATGCGCCAATTCCGAAGCCTGAACCAAAAAATATTGAGTTTTCAAAGGATGTGGAGATAAAATAAACAGGTTAATGTCAAATGACAAATATCCAATGTCAAATAGAAACCTTTAGAAATTAAATCATTTTAAATTTATTTGTAATTTGACATTTGTGGGCCCAAGGCCCATCAGCCTCGGGCTGATAATTTGAAATTTAATAGGTTGTTGTAAACTTTGACGATTAAAAACCCTGATAATTATAAAAGGAGTATATTGTGAGCAAAGACTTTTCTTTCGATATTGTATCGGATTTTGACCATCAGGAAATGGTTAATGCCGTTGATCAGGCAAAAAGGGAAATTATAAGTAGGTATGACTTTAAAGGCTCGATGTCTGCCATTGATTTTGAAGCCAAAGAAGCGCTGTTAATACACACGGAAGACGATTACCGGTTAAAAAGCATAATTGACATTTTAGAATCAAAGATGATTAAAAGAGGACTATCTCTTAAAATTTTGGATCTTACAAGTCCGGTTGATTATGCAACAGGCGGTACGGTGAGAAAAAAAATTCCTTTCAAAAAGGGCTTAAAGTCGGAAGACGCCAAGTTAATTTCAAAGCTTATTCGGGAAAACTATCCAAAAGTGAGGCCCAGTATTCAGGGCGAGGAAATTAGAGTGGTTTCGGCCAAAAAAGATGAACTTCAATCCGTAATTAATTTTTTAAAAGAGCAAAATTTCAATTTCCCATTGCAGTTTGAGAATTACAGATAAAAAAAGCCTTTTTGAAAGCTTTTTTAATATCTCAGCCAAAGGCTGATCCGCCTTGGGCGGAAAAGTTCAAAATGCAAAAGTCAAAATTTAAAAGTTTTATTACATTTCTTGACAGGGGAAAATTAGCGGAGGTGTCATTGCGAGACCGTTAGGCGTGGCAATCTCCCTCCCGTCATTCCCGCACAGGCGAATCCAGTAATGCCTAAGCTTCACGAAGGGATTGTGAAAGCCTCAAAAGAAGAGCAGGCAAGTTCAGCGACGAATTTAGTTAATTTGCGAATTTTCGGACAGTCTGAGGAGATTAAGGGGAGGGGTTCTTCAATGTCAAATATACAAGAATAAAGAATAATGAATTATGAATTAAGAACAGGAATATAGAATAAGGAATAAGGCAAAAAAAATATTCTAAATTCTATATTCTCATTCTTGGGGCTTTATACCTGATTCTTAATTCTAGCGGAAGAGGTTAATAAAAAAAGCCCACTTTTTTTAAGTGGGCTTGTGTGCCTATAGCGTTTTTGGTAAAGGGTCGAATTTTTTAGCTATATCTCTTGTTTCTACTAAATCTGTAAATTTGGCTATCAAAAGCTTATTTTCCTTTATTTCATTGTCTGTTGGCCGGTATCCCATTATCAAATTTTGGGTGAATTTATGAACGGGACCCATCATCTCCTGCCAAAAAGCCATCTCTTCATTGCTTAAGTTTAGTCTTTGGATCGGATTGCGAGTATTTTCCATAACAAGGGGAGCTAGCGTCAATTCAGTCGTTTCTTCGGTTTTCGAAGCTTCTTTTATAGGTTTTTCCGACATTAAAACAGTAAGTATGTTGTCAAAATTGTCGAGGGCTTGTCTTTATTTAGCCGTAGTCGAAATAATGCCTGCTTAATTCTAAGCTCAAAACTTTCAGGAAATATATTAGAATGACTTGGCAGCTCCCAAAATCTATTGGAAACTACCTCGCAAAAGAGAATAAATCTTTCCAAATATATTGGCTGCATGCCGTTGTGTCTGTCTGACATTCCTTCGTTTAAACAAATGCTAAAGCCAAGTAGGACATTATAAGCTTCATTGAAATAGGCGCTGCTATCCGGTTTAACTTTCATAATTTTTACCCCCAGTTTTTAAAGGACGGTTTTCCGCATTGAATAATAACACATTTACTCATAATAAGCAACCATATTGTAAGATTTACAATAACCTTTTCACCCAAAATATACACGCATTTCGCACTTAACATTAATCACTCATAATTATTCTTCGAGCGAAGTGGAACGAAGCCCTGAAGTTCAGAGCTTCAAGCCTGCCCTGATCTTGTCGAAGGGTTCTCCACCCTCTTCGAGGAGTCGAACAATAATAAAGTGCGAAATGCGTGATATAATCCAACGGCGGGGGTCCAGTTTGAAGTCAAAAAATTAAAAAAACGCTTTAAAAATATCAAATTTAGTTTATATAATGCATCTTACAGTAAAGAGCGTATCTTAAAAAACCGAAGGGATTGATATAAATGAAAGTTAATGACTGGTTTAGTATTAAACGTCAAAAGGACCCGCAAACTAAGGATCCGCCTCAGGAAGAGGTGGTATGTAAGGCATGTAAAAAGAAGATAAAACAGGCGGAATTTATAAAGAACCTTAATGTTTGTTCGCATTGCAATTATCATCATGCAATTTCCAGCCGTAAACGGATCGAAATTACCTTCGACCCAACTTCTTTTACGGAGTTATGGGCAAGCGAGGAATCTAAGGATCCGTTAAACTTTACCCTAAAGCCTTATAGGGAAACGCTTCTAAAAGCAAAAGAAAAGACCGGCTTAAAAGACGCTGTAATTTGCGGGCTAGGAACAATTCACAGAATTAAAGTCGTCGCCGCGGTTATGGATTTTTCATTTGTTGGAGGCAGTCTCGGTTCTTTGGTTGGCGACAAAATAGCCGCTTTAGGTTTAGTTGCTCACGAAAGAAATCTTCCGTTTGTCATTTTTACGACATCCGGAGGAGCAAGAATGCAGGAAGGTATAATATCGCTATTTCAAATGGCTAAAGTAAATGCCGTTATGGCTTTGCTTGATGAAGCTGGATTACCGGTTATCTGTGTCCTTACAAATCCCACGACAGGTGGCGTGTCGGCCAGTTTTGCGACTATTGGCGATATTATCATTGCCGAACCAGGTGCTCTTATTGGGTTTACGGGCAGAAAAATAATTGAGGCGACAATTAATAAGAAACTTCCGGAAGATTTTCAAACGGCCGAATTTTCCCTAAAATCCGGACACATCGATGCTACTATCTCGCGTCAAGAAATTAGGGAGTATCTAGTTAAAATATTAGACTATTTGGCGGTGAGGTAGCATGAAAAAATTTCATTATGAATTTGAGGCTCCTTATATTAAAAAAGCGGAAGAAATTCTTAAATTAAAGGAGCTGGAGGCGTCTGAAAAGGAAGAAATAAAGGCTGAAATTGCAGAAGCTGAACAGATGTTGGAGAAAATGAGGTTAAAAACCTATTCAAATCTAACGCCTTGGCAAAAAGTGCTTTTGGCTCGTCATCCTTACCGTCCTAGAACCAGTGATTATATAGAAGCCATTTTTACGGATTTTATAGAGCTTAAAGGCGACAGGAAGATAGCGGACGACAAAGCCATTATTGCCGGACTGGGAACCATGGATAATTTTCGGTGCGTGATCATTGGCCATCAAAAGGGCAAAGATACGAAGGAGAATATCCTACGGAATTTTGGTCAGGCAATGCCGGAGGGCTACCAAAAGGCAGTTCGGATGATGAACTTGGCTTCCAAATTTAAATTGCCCATTGTTACATTTGTTGATACTCAAGGGGCGTTTCCGGGGGAAGAAAGCGAGCGGCACAATATTTCCGGGGCCATTTCTCTTTGCCTTAAGACTTTGTCTCGAGTTCCAGTTCCGGTAGTAGTTGTAATTATCGGTGAAGGAGGCAGCGGCGGAGCTTTGGCAATTGGATCCGGCGACCGTCTCATCATGCTAGAAAACGCTTATTATTCGGTTATAACACCAGAAGGGGCGGCCACATTAATATTAAATGACGTTGGGTTAACCGAAAACGCAGCTAACGCCTTGCACCTAACTGCTCCCGATCTATTTGATTTAGGAATTATTGATTATATTATTCCTGAACCTTTGGGAGGCGCTCATCATGCACCGGCATTGGTGACAGGCCGAGTTAGAAGTAAATTGCTTGAAAATCTTGAATCACTTTCTAAGATGTCTGCAGACCACTTAAAAGAAACAAGACTAAAAAAACTATTACAAATAGGATCATACGATCTAGACATCGGCGGGGAACCTTAAAATTCCCCGTTTTTTTATGGCCAGAAAAATAATTTATTAGATTGATGGTTGAAAAATGAGCATCTAATATCAAATTTCAAATAACAAATGTCAAATGAAATCCTAATTTCTAAATGCCTAAATTTTTTACCATTTAATTATTTGACATTCATTTGTAATTTGACATTTGCCCGTACAGGCATGGTTTTGAGAAGGGATCTTGGACATAGTTGGACTATTTTTGTTAACTGCTATCTGTTAACTGTTGTTTACCAAAATTCCTCTTCTTTTAAAATCCAAATAGGTGTTATAATTATTATGTTAAGGTGAAAAATTTATGAAAAAGTTTGTTTTTTCGACAGTATTTCTATTGCTCTTTACCTTGCCGGTTTATGCGGTGGCTTCAGATACTGAGATGCAAGTATCTAAGGTGGTGGCAAAAGCGGATGGTAAAGACGAAATTATTGTCAATGTCATTCCTTGTAACAGTGATGTTTTACCGACAAATCTTGTTGTGACGCTGCAAGTCCCATCTACGGTGACAAAAACAGATTTGGGAACTGTAAACGGAACTACATGCGGCGATTATAGAGTTAATTTCTCCATTGTTTCGTCAAAAATTGGTCAGGTATCCATGAGTGCTCATGTAACCGGCGACGGTTACGAATATACAACTTCAGCCCTTAAAGTTACCTTTGAGGCGGTTGAAGTGCCGACACCCACGCCAACCGCAACTCCGGAGCCGACACCCACGCCAACTGCAAGGCCTACGGCTACGCCAATTGAGGTAGAGAATTTAGACAAACCGGAGTTTACCAGTTTCGATGTTGATGGTCAGTCATATGATCCGGATGAATTCTCCAAACTAACTCTAAAAAATGATGCTATAATTACCGTTTCCGGCAAGACTATTGACGATGGCAAGATTACTATTTTTCTAAATCCCGAACATCAAAAAGGAACGGCCAAGGCCGATGCTACCGGTAAGTGGGAATATACGTTCGAAGAAAAAATGGATGGCGGGGATCATAGCATAGAAGCAAAAGTGGCTGACGGAGAAGGCAATGCCAGTAAATGGGCCAGAATTGAGTTTAAGGTTGAGGGCAGTCCGGAATCTGCTGCTGCCGTAAAAAATAGTAATTACGGAAAAAATCCGGCTGTTTGGGTTATTTTAGTTCTATTTTTAATTACTGTTAGCGGTCTCGGAATTTTCTTCTATCGCAGAAAAAAAAAGCCAAAAGAAAGTGATTGGAACGGTTTTGAGGAAGAAGAAGATACCGCCATGAGTTCCGGAATGGGTAAAAAGTCGTATGTCATAAAAGAAAACGATAGCGATGCCGATTTTGACCACTACGTACCGGAAGATAAAAAGGCCGAAGAAGCAAATGAAACTGAAGAAGAACCAGAAGAAGACGAGGAAGCAGATAATACAAAAGATGAAGAAGATGATACTGAAGAAACTGACGATACGGTTGCGGATGAAGACGATGGTGAAGAGGAAGAGAAAGACAAGGAACCCGTCCTAGCAGATGATGAGGTTGCTACGGAAGAAGATGCCGGCAATAACCAAATAATTAAAGATTTTTCAGAGGAAAAAATGTCTTCTGTCGGTCAAACTTCTTCCAAGGAAAGCACCAAGGAAACAGAGCCAGCCGGTAAGGTTGATGCCGAGGAAGAACCGGTAGACATGTTTGATGAAAAGAAATTTGAAAGACCGGAACCGAAAGAAGAAACCCGAGAAGAACTGATGGATGAGGTGTTTGCGACGGGTGAAGGCGAAAATTCCGGCAAAGAAAAGACAATTGTAATTGAAGAGACGCTGACTGAAACACCGAAACCGCCAGAACCGAAAGTAGAAAAGGAAGTCAAAAAAGCTGTAGTCAAAAAACCAAAGAAATCATCAAAAAAGAAAAAGTAAAAACTTGTATTTGATAATCAGTTTGTTATACTGTTTTTTAGTTTATAAAAAGGGGTGAGTTATGTCGCAAGCAGATGAAAAAGTTAAAGCATTAGAGCTAGCCGTTGCGCAAATTGAAAAGCAATTCGGTAAAGGCGCCATTATGAAAATGTCGGAGGCGACTAAGGTTAATGTTGATGTTATTCCCACCGGTTCCTTGGGGCTCGATATCGCTTTGGGTGTTGGCGGTGTTCCGAGGGGAAGAATTATTGAAGTTTATGGTCCGGAATCTTCGGGCAAAACTACTCTTGCCTATCATATGGTAGCGGAAGCCCAGAAGAAAGGGGGAGTGGCTGCATTTATCGATGCTGAACATGCCATGGATCCGGAATATGCCGGAAATATTGGCGTCGATTTGGAAAAACTGCTTATTTCTCAGCCCGATACGGGCGAGCAAGCCTTAGAAATTGTTGAGACCTTGGTAAGGTCAAACGCGGTTGACATTGTTGTCGTCGATTCTGTGGCCGCTTTAGTTCCCCGTGCCGAAATTGAGGGCGAAATGGGCGATTCCCACATGGGTCTTCAGGCCAGATTAATGTCGCAGGCGCTACGAAAATTAGCCGGAGTTATAAGTAAGTCCAGGACTACGGTTATTTTTATCAACCAGCTTAGAATGAAAATCGGCGTGATGTTTGGAAATCCTGAAACTACCACCGGTGGTGTCGCTTTAAAATACTACTCTTCAATTAGAATGGAGATTAGAAAAGGCGAACAGATAAAAGATGGCGACAAAGTTTTGGGCAATCGTACAAAGGTCAAAATTGTTAAAAATAAGGTTGCGCCTCCATTTAAAATCGTCGAATTTGATATTATGTATAATGAGGGAATTTCTAAGACAGGGGAGATTGTTGATGCGGCAGCCAAACTGGAAATCGTCAAAAAAAGCGGTGCATGGTACGAATACAACGGACAGAAAATTGGTCAAGGTCGAGAGGCGGCTAAGCAGTTTATGAAAGATAATCCTAAAATAGCTGCCGAAGTGGAGAAGAAAATCAAAGGTTAAAAATTGTTTGAAGCCTTTATTTATTTTTTATTAGAGCTTTCTAAGGAACACGGCGTCTTTGGTATATCTCTTGGAATGTTTTTGGAAAGCTTAGGAATTCCATTCGGAGGAGTTCCTTTGCTTTTGGGCTCCGGTTATCTAATTAGTTCCGGAAATGCGACTCCCTTTACTATAGTTTTTGCCGCAGCGATTGGCGCCACTTTGGGCTCGATTGCTTCTTATGGCATGGGTTATTGGGGTGGAAAAGTCATCAGAAAATATAATAAAGGTAGGCTAATACGCCATGAAGACAAGTTCAAAAAATTTGTTAAAAAATACGGCGAACTTTCAATGATTTTAGCGCAGCTTTTTGGCCCCATCAGAACTTTTATCTCTCTTCCGGCCGGCGCAATTAAAATGAATTTTAAAGATTTCGTGATCGGGTCGTTTATTGGAGCCGTCATTTATTCGGCAATTATTGTCTCGGCCAGTACTCTTATACAAAAAACCATTGAAAAAATAGCCTATTTTTTAGGTATACCTGTCTGGGTCAGCTTCATTCTTACTGCCCTGTTCGGCTTACTACTTTGCCGTCTTTATATCAGTTCAAAACTCAAAAATGGTTATAACTAGACTTACACAAGGAAAAAAGAATAAAAACAGAGCCAATATTTATTTGGATGGCCAGTATTCTTTTTCTATAAGCTTGGATAATCTGGTAAGTTTCAGTTTGAAAACAGGGGACGAGCTAACTGAAGAAAAATTAAGCGAAATAAAAAACGTTGAAGGATATTTAAGGGCTTATGATCGGGCGCTTACATTCATTTCATATCGTAAGAGAAGCGAAAAAGAAGTAAAAGATAAATTAAACAGTTTGGAATTTGAGGAAGACGTAGTTGAAAAAACGATTGCGAGGCTTAAGAAAAATTCATTTATAGATGATGTAGATTTTACACTAAGCTGGATTGTGGACCGCAACCGTCTAAAGCCGACAAGTAGAAAAATTTTGTTCATGGAGCTCTTAGCTAAGGGCATCCAAAAAAGCATAATTGAAAACGAATTGGCCGGGATTTCTGACGAAGAGGAACTAGAAAATGCAAAAAAAGTTGCAGCCAAAAAAAGGACAAGTTTAAAAAATGACCCCGAAAAAATAAAAAAATATCTGTATTCCAAAGGATACAGTTGGGACGTGGCAAAAGAGGTAGCGCAAAATAATGATGAATAAAAAGAATTTTAAAAAGTTTGTGGGGAAAAATCGAATTTTCATTATTTTGGGTAGTATTTATTTTGCTTTTTTTATTTTATTTTGTGTTCTTTCCATTATTCCTCACTATAATCTACATAGTAATGTCGCTGATTTGGGAATTTTCAATCAAGCCATCTATAATTATTCGCATTTTCGGCTTGGTCCTAGCACTCTGCGGGGCTATCCATCGCTTCTTGGCGATCATTTTGAAATATTGCTTATTCCTGTTTCAGCTTTATATTATCTTTTTGGAACGTACACGCTACTAATTGTTCAACTTGTGGCAGCCATTGTTGGCAGTTTCGGTGTTTATCTATTTATTTGGCGAAAAACGAATGATGAAATCCTATCAGTCTTAGCGTCGGTATTTACTTTGACATTCTTCGGAACTTGGCAGGCGCTTGCATTTGACTATCATTTAGATGCAATTGCTTTTGCAATTTTGCCCTATTTGCTCCTTTTTCTAGAAAAAGAAAAAGAGAAGCTTTATTACATTTTTTTAGGCGCTTTTTTACTCGCCAAAGAATCGATGGCATTTGTGGGTATATTCTTGGGTTTATCAATTCTCATCTTTGACAAAAAGAAGAGAAAACAAGGGTTAATTACCGCAGTAGCTTCGTTTGCTTATTTGCTGGTGGTAACAAAGTATTTAATTCCTTATTTTGCCGGAGGAACAGAGTATGGTTATTGGTACTACTTGCAGCTGGGGGCCGACCTACCCTCGGCAATAGTCAATCTATTTAAATATCCCGCAATTTTTATAAAATTGACCTTTAACGAACCCGCGAAAATTGATTTATTAAAAGCTATTTTGTTGTCAGGCGGCTTTTTACTTATTTTCAATTTCCGGTACTTAATTATTTTTCTGCCCTTTGTTCTGCTTAAAGTTTATTCCATTGCGCCTCGAATGTGGGGTGTTCAGTTCCAGTATATGCTGGTGGCGGGTATAATTTTATCGATCGGTATTTTCCTAAGCCTCGATTATATTAAAAATAAATTTGAGAGCGACCATTTAAAGAAAGCGGTTTATGGTTTTGCGATGTTAATTGTTTTGTCCAGTTTTTGGGTAACATCCGGCCAGTATTTCTATAATGGCTACAAGGTTTCCGATTTATTCAGTCTAAATTATTATGAGACAGGGCGCGGTACAATCAGAAAATCGTTTTTTGATGCCAAATCTAAAATTAATTCCAACGATACCGTCTGTTGTCAGTCTAATTTATGTCCTTACCTTGAAGACAAAAAAATTTATAATCTGAACGAATTTAGAGACGCGAAATGCAACACGATAATTTTGAATAAGTCTTTTACGAGGCCAAATGATATTGTTCTTGAATTCTCAAAAATGGAACCGGCTGATGAAATGGAACTTTACCGTAAATGTAGAATTAGCCCTCATTGCAATTGGCGAACTTATTATGATAGAGGGGACATTGGCAGTGGCTGCTACGCCGATAAATTCAAAAAAATGATTGATGAAATGAATAGCTTAGGTTTTAGGCAGGTTTATTCAAAAGATAGTATAGAATTGTATTCTAAGTCCTAAGAAGCATCTTTGGCGCATCTAAAGCCAAGCAAGGTAAAAGATATCGAAGGGGCATCGTCAAGGTCTGCTCTATTTATACCGGCCGGAAGTCCGTTAATGGCGCTGCCGCCTCTCATTATACCTCTTTGTTTGGCAGTCGATTTGTTGCATCCATAACCATCCGATGCTTCCTCCGAGCAATCCCAGTTACCGAAAGTATAAGTATAATCCAGATTAAATTCTTTTTTGATAGTATTTAGATCCGTGGATGTAGGGGCGCCGGTTGATTGGTCTATACTTGTTATGTATCCTTGTTTTGGCCATGTAAAATCTATCATTTTATTTCGATTATTTTTTAACTTAACTTTAAAATTTGAATTTGAATCTCCGGTTGCAATTTCGTCTACCCATTCCCAGACATTACCAACCATATCGTAGGCTCCATATTTACTGACACAATCCTTCGAGGTACCAGTTTTAACCGCTTCTCTGGCCATATCATTATCATCTAACGTGCTGCCATTTGGTACGGATCCACTTTTACCGTCATTAAAAGAGCCATTAAAAATATTGCATGCTTCCTTGCCTGCTTTAGGTCTTTCAAGATAATCCGGCGTTCCCTCGGCCGCTTTAAACCATTCGAAATTAGTGGGCAATCTTTTGCCGGACGCACTGCAAAAAGCTCCAGTCTCAAACCGATTGACTAAAATCCATGGGTCCTTATCCTTAGCGCTCTGCGGTAAAGGTATGTTGGTTTCTTTTAGAATTATCTGCATGGTGCCCGTTTTAGAGGTTTTCTGGTCATTAAAATCTGATTCCTCGGCAAAAGCAGCTTCATATGAGTATTCCGCGGAATCGTAAATTTTACCGCTTAAAATCCCCATAAAATCGTTAAAATCTTCATCGTCATTTAGATCGGCTTTTTTAAGTTTTTCGGAATCGGATGCTTCATAACGGTCAATGCAAAAAGGATGAGGCTTTAAATTAACCAAAACCATATCTTCGGGGCAGTTTTTTGGCTCAAAAAAATTCATGTAAAATAAAAAACCAACAAATAAAACAACTAATAATGATGAAATTAAAATAACCCTATTAGGGCTTTTGTTTACTTGCCTGTCCTGTCTTCGACTCCGAGGTCGCTCACTTCGTGGTGACTCAGCGGAGCCAGACTCGAGGAGAGCTTGTCGAAGGATTTCCTGGTTCCTGACCTGTCCGGCGAAGCTTAGGCGTAGACGGATTCCTGACCTAGGCGGCTTCTGGGGCGATTGCTTCATTGCCTTTTTTACTTTTGACATAACTGTCTTCAACTATGACAACTTTTTTTGTAACTTTAATAATTTTACTTGCCGGAATGATCGTTTTTTCTAGTGATAAAGCTTCTTTTATAAGGCCGCCCGAAGTGTAAATTCTGGTTAAATAAAAATTAGTGGTGTCAAAAGCGAGGTCTTCTATCTTTCCCAACTTTCTGCCTAAATCTGTTTCCACTTTAAGGCCCATCCATTTTATTTTCTTATCCGTAACCTCAGCAATTTTAATTACTTCATCTAGGGTGGATAAATTTTGGGAATCGTCAATAATGAGCATAAGGTCATTAATTTCTCGAATATCGGAGGCCACCAAAACGCATCTTTCTCTAACTGGTGTTTTAGAAAGTTTAAAACCCAAAACTTGGCCGGTATCCGGATCTATAATAATGTTTTCAATAACGCCAACAGTAGTCCCTTCACTTAAGGAATTGACCGGCATATTATAAACAGTTGAATACATCCTCATACTTACTATTATAAGTCACACTTTACTGGCGTCAACTGTCCAATGTAAGATTTCCTCGTAAACGAAAGTCAATTCTAATCCAATAATCGGACTAAACGGAGTGTTTTGGTGCAGGAAAATTCTTACTAGAAATTCTCCTTTCTTTTCATTATTTTAAATAACTTTTCTTTCTCTTTTTGCATTACTTTGGCGGCCTCATTATCACTCGCTTGGTAGGCTGTTTTATCCAACTCCTCAAAGGTGTTACCATCCTTTAAATACTGGCTGGCATTAGGAAGAGATTTCAGTTTCTCGTAAGGAGGCATATAGTCATTATAC
>MNYC01000053.1 GCA_001872945.1 bacterium CG2_30_37_16 | reverse complement strand
GCCGGTAAAGCTCGTCAATAGTTTTTTGCTTATCATCCCTTTCTTGTTTCTCAGAGAAGATTTTGGAGGAATTTTCTAAAAGCTGTTTTTTCCAGGTACCGACGGCTACCGGATGAACCTGGTGTTCGCTTCCAATCTGGGCGGCTGTTTTTATTCCCCTAATAGCTTCTAAAGCGATAGCAGCTTTCTGGTTTGGTGTGAATTGTTTCTTCATTTTTTGATCCTTTCTACCTCTTATTTTACCAGGTAGTAGGGGTCTTTTTGGTGTCTAAATTTTGGGTACCATTATATTTAGCAGTAGTAACCATGGATTTACTCTAATTGAAATGATTGTTGTGGTTGCTTTGTACGCAATGCTTTTGACTACCGTTACGGAAATATTTGTTTCCACTCATTATGCTTATCGCAACGCACTTGCAATTAAAAAGATTAGTCAAGAATTAAGATTGGTTTTAGAATCAATTTCCAGAGAGTCAAGGATAGCTGCCACGCTTACTGCTAATAAAGATACCGACGTTATTAATCTTAAAACTAAAGGTGGCGTAGATATTACCTTTCAAAGAAAGACGAATGGTTCTATATCCAGCGTAGAAATGCTGGATAGTAGTTCTAGGTTTATTACATCTAATGATATAAATATCACTCTTTTCGATGTGGAAGAGGTAAATGATCCAGCATACCCAGACATCCAACCTTTTTTTAGATTGAGGATTATTGGGGAATCAATTCAGGGTGATCGCTTGGGAACCAAAACTCGGTCGGAAATATTAACGACAGTGTCTAAAAGAAATTATTAAAATCCTTAGAGCCTGTTCATAATCTCACCGCCGGTATAAGAAATAACGGGCTTATCGGCTGAAATCTCATAATTTTGGCTGCAAATTGTTGAAAGCTCGTCAAAGTATCTTGATATTCTTCCTCAATTTCAAAAATTTTCGCTCGAAATTATGAAAATTTCAGTTCGACATGAGATTTTGAGCAGGCTCTTAAATCAATGTAACCGTGTCTATCGAACCGTCAGCTTTTGTTGCAACCTTAACTTTAATAGTTCTTCTGACGCCATTCTCTATGCCTGTAACTGTAACCGTGTATTGGGTAGAACTGGAGGAGCCGCCACTGCCTTCGCCCCAATAACGGGAATACAAGATATCATATCCGTTGACAATACCCTCATACCAAGCTACATGAGGAGTGCCGGTCATGTCTATTTGGATCCGGGGAGTATAGGCATTGCCATTTTTTCCGATTTTACTGATATTGGTTGGGATTGACCAAGAAGTTCCATTAAATTTGGAGTGGAATATGTCATAGTAACCGG
The DNA here is from genome assembly GCA_001872945.1 of bacterium CG2_30_37_16. GTDB lineage: Bacteria > Patescibacteriota > CPR2 > CPR2 > CPR2 > GWC2-39-10. The sequence goes on along the minus strand of MNYC01000053.1, from coordinate 20,300 downwards.
TATCACACCACACCACATGGGGGTTACCGGCCGAGTCTATTTGGATATGGGGAGACATAGAATAGCTGGACTTATTATTGATATTGGTTGGGATTGACCACAAAGCACCGTCAAATTTGGAGTAGAAAATCGAAGGGACACCGGGGGCATCGTCTTCCCACACCACATGAGGGTTACCGGTTGAGTCTGTTTTTAACCGGGGATTTGTGGAAACTCCACTGCGATCGGCGGGGGAAAATCTGGAATTATGATAGCTGATAATATCCCAGCCTCCCCTGTAACTTCCTTTGGTAAAAACACTACCGTCCATTTTAGTCCATTTAATAGTGCTGGTTGCCGCGGGACTATAACGGGATACATAAATGTCGCCGTTTCCGGTGCTGGCATCTTCCCATGCCACTATCGGGTTGCCGTTTAAATCAAAATCTAAGCTTATTTTACCTACAGAGTCATTGGTGGAAATCATGTCATAACCGGCTGTTCCATCCATTTTAGACCAACCGCCGGCACCAGAATTTAAGGCCGGGTTCCATTTGGTAATCAACGCAGCGGTAGCTCCGGTGGGACTGCCACTCCAAGCTATAAAAGGAATATTATCTGATTTTCTTATCTTAAAATCATAATTTTGAATTTTGGTTGTGCTCTGGCTGGGATTGGGTAAAGTTTGCCAGTAATTTCCGTTCCATCTGGAAAAACCGACATAACAAGCGGCGCAGTTTGGTGCCGCATTGTTTAACCATGCAATATTAGGCTTATTTGAAGCGTCAAGCTCAATTAAAGGAGTATCCAAGGGTTTTGACAATGAATTGTGGCTGATTATGTCATACTTAAAGCCCCATCTTGAGCCGTCAAACTCGGAATAGAATATTTCGTCGTTACCGTTGGTAGAAGTTACCCACACTACATGAGGGTTGCCGGAAGAGTCTATTTGGATCTGAGGATTCTCGGAATTTCCGGAATCATGGCTGATATTTTCCGGAATTGACCAGATAGAGCCGTCAGACTTGGAATAGTAGATGTCTTGGTTACCGGGGGTATAATCACGCCACACTACATGAGGGTTGCCGGAAGAGTCTATTTGGATTTGGTGAGAATAGGAATTTCCGGTGTTACGGCTGATATTTACCGGTTTTGCCAACCATGAAGAACCGCTGAACTTGGAATAGAAAATGTCATAGTTACCAGGAACAGAGTTCTCCCATACCACATGAAGACTGCCGGAAGAGTCTATTTTAATCTGGGGTTTCTCGGAATATCCGGAATCATGACTGATATTTACCGGAGTCGACCATGAAGAACCGGTAAACTTGGAGTAGAGAATGTCAGAGTTACCGTCGCTATCATCACGCCATACTGCATGAGGGTTTCCGGCCGAGTCTATTTGGATTTGGTGATAATAGGAATTTCCGGTGTTATGGCTGATATTTACCGGAGTTGACCAGGAAGAACCGCTGAGCTTAGAATAGAGAATGTCATAGTTATCACACCACATTACATGTGGGTTACCGGAAAAGTCTAGTTGAATCTGAGGATTAGAAGAACACCCATTGGTAACGCTGATATTTACCGGAGTTGACCATGAAGAACCATTAAATACGGTATAACAAATGTTATATTTAGCAGTGGCATAATCCATCCACGCCACATGAAGGTTTCCGGCCGAGTCTATCTGGATCTGGGGAGCCGTTGAGGAGTTAATACTGTTGCTGATATTTACCGGAGTTGACCAGTAAGAGCCGTTAAATTTGGAGTAGAGAATGTCCGTGTTATAGTTATTGTTGTAGTAGACTAGCTCCTGCCAGACCACATGAAGATTGCCGGAAGAGTCTTTTGCTAAATCAGGATATTGAGAATCTGAAGTTGGAGTGTTGCTTATATTCAATCCGTTGCCTAATCCTCCCCAAACTTCTCCTCCGTCGAAGCCTCCTCCACTCCCTCCTCCACTTGGTTTATCTATTTTGTAATGATAGTTGCCGGTAGTATTTTCAAGTCCATTTGTTAGATCTGCCGAGCTTTTTTATTTTGAGCAAAGCTTCCTGCAACCCTTGTTCGGCAGTATTGAAAGCTTTTTGGGAGTTTACCAAATCTCTTTCGGAGCTTAAATCTTTCAAGATAATTTCAGCAAGCGCCAAACCAAATGTAAGCATAACCATCATAATAATTACCGTCGTCAGTAAAATAACACCGTCTTGGTTTAGAGGGGCATTTTTTTGTTCGGTTGATCTTCGGGAGCGCATTAAAACGTTTTTTTGTTTATGCCCGACCGCAGTTTGTAATAAGTGCTTTTAAATCATAGTTTTTTAAATTAAACAAAGCCTTTTGTTAAGACATTTTCTATTAATATTATGTTATAATAGCAATCGGTTCTTGGCAATGGCTGAAAGAGAAAAGCAATCGAAAGATAAATATGGATTTATTGATTAAAATGATGTTGCTTTTGAACGAATGGAAGAGCCGTATTATAAGAGAATTTAGCAAAGAATATTTTATTTAGGGCCGCGTATTTTTATGCGTACCTTTTTTATTTTAAGTTTTCGGAATAAGAAAAGTGATGGTTAATTTTAGCCAGAGCAAGCTCAAATCCGAAGAAATAGGTTGAAAAAAAGCGAAAAAAGTGCTTGTGTTTACATGTCTATAGAGGCTATAATAGTTGTATAATCGATATATTAAAGAGCCTTAAGGAGGGTGAAATTATAATTCTAATGCTAGGTTGGGAGCTGCCTCCCTTCCATTCCGGTGGGTTGGGTGTTGCCTGTGAAGGCTTAACCAAAAGCCTGTCTAAGTTAGGAGTGGAAATAGCATTTGTTTTACCCAAAGTTTATAGCGGCGGCTACGATTGGATGAAAGTTTATGATGCGTCCAGCATGTTACTGGAAAACGGGTTTAGTCATAAATGCGTGGAGCTAGCTCGGGAAAACAGATGCTGCTTAGTAAACGGTTATCAAAGGATTGAGTTTGATAGTAAAACAAAAGGAATGTGTCAGCTATGTGTGGGGCAGCTTGATAATTCTCCTTATGCCCATGTTAATTTTTACACTCGCGGTGTTCAGGCATTGGCTCAAAATCTCCAATATGATTTAATCCATGCCCATGATTGGATGACCTATCCGGCCGGTATTGCGGCAAAGGCAGTGGCTAAAGAAAAAAATAAACTTGCACCTTTTCTGGCCCAAGTTCATGCCACGGAAGTGGATCGTCATGACGGTAAGTTTATTTACGAAACGGAGAGAGTCGGATTTAATGCTGCTGACAGGGTAGTTGCTGTTTCTCATTTAACCAAAAATACAGTCAATATGTATTACGGCATAAACCAAAATAAAATAAGTGTTGTTCATAATGGTATTGATCCGAGGGAAATACAATTGAAGCCAAAAAATCCGATAAAAAAGAAATATAAAGTGGTCATTTTTTTGGGCAGGGTTACTTTTCAAAAGGGTCCGGATTATTTTGTTAAGGTTGCCAAAAAAGTCACCGATAATTATCCGAACGTAAAATTTATGCTGCTTGGTTCCGGCGATATGCAGACAAGAATGATTGAAAAAGGGGCTTGGGAAGGACTAACGGGAAAACTATTATTTAACAGTTGGGTTTCCGACCGGGATAAAGACGCCGCTTATCAGTTGGCCGATGTTTTTGTGATGCCTTCTGTCTCCGAGCCTTTCGGCATTGTGCCCTTAGAGGCAATTCAGAATGGCACGCCGGTAGTGGTATCCAAGAGTTCCGGAGTGGCTGAGGTAGTATCAAATTGTGCTAAAGTGGATTTTTGGGATATAGGCCGAATGTCTGAAGAAATTATCAAACTTTTAAAAGATAAAAAGTATGCAAAAACCATGGTTGAAGGCGCTAAAAAAGAAGTGGACGGCCTCACTTGGGAGCGATCGGCAAAAGAAATGATAAAGGTTTACGAGCAGACACTGGGAGGGAAGGTTTATGCCTAGCGTATGTTTTTATTTTCATGTTCATCAGCCTATCCGAGTTAAAAAGTTCGGCGTTTTAGATATCGGCAAAAACATCGATTATTTTGATGATCAGCACAACAAGGCAATTTTAAATAAGGTAGCTACCAAATGTTATGTACCGGCCAATAATTTAATTTACGATCTTATAAAAAAGCATGATGGCAAATTTAAGGTGTCTTATAGTATTACCGGAACTTTCCTTGATCAGGCCAAAATGTGGCGTCCGGATTTAATTGAAAGTTTTAAAAAGTTAGCGGCAACCGGTCAGGTGGAGTTTTTGGCCGAGACTTACTATCATTCGCTTACATCTTTATTCTCGGAAAATGAGTTTTATGATCAGGTTGAAAAGCACATTTTAACTATTCAGGAGCTTTTTGGTCAGACACCAAAAGTATTTAGAAATACCGAGCTGGTTTATTATGACTACCTGGCAAAGCTGGTTTCCAAATTTGGCTTTAAGGCGATTCTGGCGGAAGGCTGGGATAAGGTTTTGGGTTGGAGAAGCCCCAATTTTGTTTACGAAACGAAAGACAACCATTTGAAACTGCTTTTGAAAAATTATAAATTGTCAGACGACATTGCTTTTCGGTTTTCTAATAAGGCTTGGGAGGAATGGCCTTTAACATCTGAAAAATTTGCCAATTGGGTTCATGCGGTTAACGGTAACGGGCAAGTGGTGAATTTATTCATGGATTACGAGACATTGGGCGAGCATCAATGGGAAGATACCGGCATATTTAATTTCCTAGAAAAGGTGCCGGAACAAATTTTGAAGCATCCGGATATGGATTTTGTGACGGTTGGGCAGGAAGCGGAGTGTTACCCGGCGCATGATGTTGTCTCGATGCCGAGTCCGGTTTCTTGGGCAGATACCGAAAGAGATTTATCTGCTTGGACGGGTAATGCCATGCAGCAGTCTTCTCTTCATTTTCTTTATTCTTTGGAAGAAAAAATCAAAAAAACAAAAGATAGTAAGTTACTCGAAGATTGGCGCAAACTTCAAACGTCGGATAATTTTTATTACATGTGCACCAAATGGTTTAACGACGGCGACGTCCATAAATACTTTAACGCGTATGATCGTCCCCATGACGCTTATATCTATTTTTCCAATATACTAGTAGACTTAATTCATCGGCTGGAGGAGAAATTAGAAGGGGCGGAAGTAAAAGTTTCCGAGGATCTTGGTAAAGCAGTGGAAGAAGTGCAGGTAGTAGGAGTATAATAAAATTAATTGGAGGGTACAATGAAGGCCAGCGAGCCGTATGTTTTTGAGGCTTCATGGGAAGTCTGCAACAAAGTAGGCGGAATTCATACTGTCCTTGAGTCTAAGGCCGAGCTTATAAAAGCTCAATACGGCGACGGCTATTTTTTAGTTGGCCCATATTTAAGCGGAATTTCCGAAAATCAATTTGAAGAGGGAAAGACGCCGGCTCATTTAGAGAAAGTAGAAAAACAGCTGGCAGCTGAAGGCATAAAGCTACATTTTGGCTATTGGCTTATTGATGCAAATCCCCAAGCCATATTAATAGAATTTACCGTCGAAATGGCCTATATAAATAAAACTAAATCCGAACTTTGGGATTGGTACAATGTAGATTCTTTGGGAGCCGGTTTCGATTTTGACGAACCGGTTGCTTGGTCTTGGGCAGTTGGCAAGCTAATTTTGGCTGTAAGAAAAGAATTGTCCGGTCGGCAGATACTTTTACAATGTCACGAATGGATGGCCGGGGCAGCCATTCTTTACTTAGAAAGAATGACTAGCGGCGTTTCTACAATTTTTACGACCCATGCCACTTTTCTTGGCCGGTCAATGACCTATAATAACATCGATTTTTATAAGAACATTAAAGCTATAGACGCCAATCAAATGGCGAAACAATTAGGCATTGTGCCTAAACATTCTATGGAAAAGGCAATTACCTTAAATTGTACCGTTGCCACAACTGTTTCCGATATTACAGCCATGGAAATGGAGCATTTTTACGGCCGAAAGCCGGATATCGTCTTGCCCAACGGCCTAAATTTCGAAAAATTTCCAAATACCGAAGAAGCAACCTTCAAGCATATTGAGTACAAAAAAATCCTCAAAGAATTCTTAATGTGTTATTTCTTTCCACACTATACTTTTAATTTGGACAAAACGCTGATCTATTTTCTATGCGGACGATATGAGGTTAGGGCAAAAGGGATGGATCTTTTTATCGACGCGTTGGGCGACTTAAATCGAAAGTTAAAAAGCGAAAATCACGACAAAACAATTGTTGCTTTCTTTGCCGTTCCCGGTGCCACCAAAGGCATAAAACCGGACTTGGTTCAATCAAAAGGAATTTACGCAAATATAAAGCAGCTTTTAGACTGGGAAATGCCAAATGTGTACAACAGATTGCTTCGGGCGGCGGCTGGAGAGTTTGAAATTTCCGGCCAGTCGATTTTTAAAAAAGACCTTAGGGAAAAGGCAAATTATAAATTAAAAGCTTTCAAAAGACGGGGCAATCCATCGGTTTGCAGTCATAGCCTGCAGTTTGAGAATGATCAGATTTTAAGTAAATTTGCTGATCAAAAACTTCTTAATTTACCGGAGGATAGGGTAAAGGTAGTTTTGTTGCCGGTTTACTTGGATGGTACGGATGGACTTTTAAACATCAATATTTACGACTTTATGTCGGGTTGTCATTTAGGCGTTTTACCTTCTGCCTATGAGCCTTGGGGATATACGCCGCTTGAAGCGGGCGCCATGTCAGTTGCTAGCATTACTACCGATCTTTCTGGTTTCGGATTGGCAGTAGATAATCTGGGCAGCCGAAAAAAATTTCCGGGAATTTACGTCTTGTCTAAGACCAAATTTAATTATTCAAAAGAGATTAAAGATTTATCCGGTCTTTTATATAAATATTCCAATTTTGATAAGGATGAGCGCATGATTTCTCGGATTCATTCTAATCAGCTAGCACGCAATTTTGATTGGAAAGTTTTGGTCAGAAATTATTTTGACGCCCATGAATTAGCGCTTAAGAATACAAAAATTAAGGTGAAAGCATGATTGTAACTAAAAGCGAAGATTTAAAAGCTAATAGCCATAACCCTAAATCTAAAAACTTAAACTCCAGAGCTTTTTTGTTTGCCATTGATATTATTAAGTTTATAGAAACTCTTTCTTTAAAAAAAATCTCTAATTCTGTTTTAGATCAGTTGCTAAGGTCGGCTACCAGTATTGGGGCCAATATTATAGAGGCCAAAGGATCAGGTTCTAAAAAAGATTTTATTAGGTTTTACCAAATAGCATTAAAAAGTGCCAGTGGAACCAAATATTGGATTTATATTTTAAAAGATGGATTCAATATAAACAATAAAGAGATTTGCTATTTGCTAGAAGAACTGGAAGAGATTTCCAAAATGCTTGGTTCTAGTCTCTTAACCATGAAAGGTAAAAAAGCTATTGGTTAATTAGTTATGGTTTTTCGATATTAGATATTAAATTTTAAATAGGGCATGGTATGAGAAAAGATTATTTTAGAGATTATTACACGTTTGTTACCAAAAGAGACGAGCGAAGGATAGAAGAAATTCTTCCGCCTTCAAACGGTGATTATGAAACTTGTCCTTTTTGCCCCGGAAACGAAAGATTGACTCCGGGAGAAATTAGCCGTGTTGCAAAAGGCTCGCATTGGCAAGTTAGGGTATTTCCTAATCCGAATCCCATAACCGCGGAAGAAGAAGACGCGCCAAAAATTCCTTGGAAGTACGAAAAGACTGAAAGTTATGAGGAAATTATTGTTGATACTCCAAATCATTTTCAGCGGACCCATCAGTTAGAAATAAGCGAGCTAAAAATTTTGTTAAATGTCATAAAAGAAAGAGTAGCGGAGGTTGAAAAACGAGATAATGTTGAATATATAAGTGTTTTCCAAAATTGCGGTTTTTGGTCCGGTGCAATTGACCGTCATTCTCATTTTCAGTTGGTTGCTTTTGCAAAAACTCCGCCGAAAATTAAGGAAAAAATTCACCAGAGTTCTCATGGCGATTGCATTTATTGTCATATCGTAGGAAAAGAAGAAAACTCTCCCAGAAAAGTATTGGAAAATAATTCATTTTTAGCTTTTTGTCCTTGGGCTCCGCAACAAACTCACGAAATCTGGATTGCTTCTAAAAAACATCTTAGAAATTTAAATGATTTTTCAGATAGAGACACTCTGGCTCTTGCCGAAATTTTTAAGGGCGCCCTTCAGGCGGTTAGTCGGATCAGCGATGATTACAGTGTAATTTTTAACATTGGTCCCAAGGGCGATAATTTTCATTTTCATATCGAGATCTTTCCTTACTATAACGAACGCTACTACGGCAATTTTGAAATAAAGGAAGGATACTATTGGGTTACCCATACTCCCGAGCAGTCAGCTAAAATATATAGAGGTGAAGCATGAAAATAACGCATCATTATACCAAGCAACCCATGACAAAAATGGTTAACGCGAGTCAAGCATTTTTGCTTGCAAATAATAAGAAAGATTTCATATCTTTTTACCCGGAAACGTCTAGCAGGTATGAGGGCTTTTTTATGCGGACGCCTAATGGTTATGTCAAAATCCTATCCGGCATAGAAATTGCCGGCAACTTAAAACCTTTAGAAATGTCCTTAAATCATCTGTTTTCGACGGCTGGCAGAAAATACCATAATTTCACGGAAAGCTTTTCACTTGATAAAGAATCGTCTGTGGTAATTTGGGAGACAACCGAAAAACAGAAAATTAAATTATTTTTAGATGTAAGAGGCATATTTGAATTTCCGGATTTTGGACGCAACTTCGAAATAACTGAAAAAGATGGAGTGACGCTTATTAAATATACCGATAATATTGGCGAGCCTATTTTCGTAGCTATTATCGTGGGTAATTTAAAACTTTTAAAAGAATGGTCAAAAAAAGTCTATACCAGAGACGCCCAAAGAAATTCTGCTCCTTACAGTTTGTATGAATTTTTACTAGGCGAAGCGGAGACCGAAAAAGTAGTTATTTCGGCTGCTTTAACAGAAACCGAAGCTATAAGTAAGGCTAAGGAGCATTCAACGGTTTCAAAAATCGGTTTTATAAAAAATGACACGGCAAGTAGCAGACAAACCAATTTAACACATAGAAATTCCTTGGAGACGGCAAAATACTGCGCTCGTAGAAACTTAGAAGATTTGTTGCGCCCGGATGGGCTAATGGCCGGACTGCCTTGGTTTGTACATCCGTGGAGCCGAGACGAACTTTTATCGCTGCCGGCATTAGAAGAAGCAAAAGCCAAAAAAATCTTAAAGCGCTATTTAAAAGCCGATTGGCCGGGCGGTAAAATCCCTGTTATTATTGGTTCCTCTCATTGTTCATCGGACGCTTTGGGAACTCTTTGTTGGGCAATTCTTCACGCCGATTTTAAGCTGTCTTTAGATGATAAAATTATCTTGGCCGGTAAAATCCTAAAAGCTTTGGAAGAATTAGAAAAGCAGGAAAACAGTTTAGGCTTTATTTATTCCGGCTACAATGAATCTTGGATGGACACCATTGGCAGAGAGGGTTATCCGATCGAAATTCAGGCTCTGTATTCTAAAATCTTAGAGCTTGCTTACTTTTTAACCGGCGACGTCAAATATGATAAAAAGAGAAACCAGCTTTTAAAAAATATCCGTCTTTATTTCCTAAATGATAAGGTTGGAATTATAGATATTCTTTCCGATGACACGGCGCGGCCTAATATATTTTTGGCTGCCTTTTTTGCGCCGGAAATTTTAACTAACAAAGAATGGGAAAAATGTTTTGACAAAGTACTGCCTAAACTGTGGCTTTCTTGGGGCGGTCTTGCTTCTGTGGAAAAAGGAAGTCCGTTATATTTAGACATTTCTTCCGGGGAAACAAACCAAAGCTACCATAACGGCGATAGCTGGTTTATGGTCAATAATATTGCCGCTTTGGTTTTGTGGAATGTAAATCATCGAAAATACGGGCGCTTTATTGGTAGAATCCTCGAAGCATCTACCGAAGAAATCCTTTATCACAACTTAATCGGTCATGCCGGCGAAATAAGTTCAGCTAAAAGTTTGGATAGTTGGGGTTGTGGATCTCAAGCTTTTTCCGCCTCAACCTATCTATATTTGGTGACTCATTTAAAAATAAGAGAATACAAGTTTGTAAAAAAGAATATTCCGGCAATGGCCAAAACAAGCATGTTTTAAGGGGAAAATAAATTGGCAAAAAAAATTTTAATAATCGGCGGAGTGGCTGGTGGAGCAACAGCGGCGGCAAGACTCCGGCGCCTTAATGAAAAAGCAGAAATTATCGTCTTAGAAAAAGGCCGCTATATTTCCTATGCAAATTGCGGTATGCCTTATTATATTGGCGGTAAAATTGAAGATCGGAGCCGTCTTTTAGTGGCAACGCCCCAGCTTTTTAAAAAAAGATACAACATCGACGTTAGAACCGAAAACGAAGCCATCGATATTTATCCGAAAACCAAACAAGTGGTAGTGGTTGACATAAAAACCGGCAAAAAATATAAAGAAAAATATGACTATCTTATCCTTTCTCCCGGAGCAAAACCATTTAAGCCAAGAATTCCGGGTGTCGAACATTTTAGGGTGCTCACTCTTAGAAGTCTGGCTGATACCGATTTAATAAAAAAGTTTATTGAAAACAAGGACCCTAAAAAAATAGCTATTGTTGGTGGTGGTGCAATAGGCGTGGAAATGGCCGAAAATTTGAAAAAAGAGGGTACGGAAGTCACAATTATCGAACTCTCTAATCACATTCTATCGTTTTTAGATAAAGACATGGCGGCAATTGTCCATGATGAGCTTAGACAAAAAGGGGTTAATCTTTCTTTAGAAACTCAAATTACGGCTATCGAGCATCAAAAAGATGAGTCAATTATTTTAACTTCCGATGGCCGGCAAATAGAAGCAGACCTCATTATTTTAGGAATTGGGGTAGTGCCGGAAGTGGATTTGGCCAAAAAAGCGGGTATAAAAATTGGTAATAAAGGGGGTATTTTAGTAGATAGCTTTCTTCGGACCTCGAAACCCTATATTTATGCTGTCGGCGATGCCATAGAATTTAAGCATTTTGTAGGCGGAAATTCAATTGTTCTTCCCCTAGCCGGCCCGGCAAATAAACAAGGTCGGATTGTAGCCGGCAACATCTGCGGTTTAAAGGAAAAGTATGAAGGCGGACAGGGTTCCGGAGTGCTAAAGGTTTTTGATTTAACAGTGGCCTCAACCGGACTCACGGAAACAAATTTAAAATTGCTAAAAAGAAGTTTTAAATCAGTCATTTTACATGGTTCTTCTCATGCGGGATATTACCCCGGAGCGATGCCCTTAACTTTAAAGCTTATATTTTCCCCGTCCGGTGAAATATTGGGATGTCAGGGAGTTGGATATGAAGGCGTTGACAAAAGAGTTGATGCTATTTCTACGGCAATTAGAGCTAAAATGAATGTTGCCCGTCTTGCTAAAACAGATTTTTGCTATTCGCCGCCCTATTCATCCGCCAAAGATCCGGTAAATTTAGTAGCCTTCATGGCGTTAAATGTAAAAAACAAGCTGGTCAAAAATTTTAATTTTGATGATTTATTAAAAATCGACCATGCAAATTCAGTTCTTCTCGACGTCCGTACAAAAGGGGAATTTAAATTAGGCGCAATTGACAATGCCATAAATATTCCGGTTGATGACTTAAGAAATAATTTAGATAAGCTGCCCAAAAAGAAAAAAATATATGTTTACTGTGCTACCGGAATAAGATCTTACATTGCTTGCCGGCTTTTATCCCAAAACGGTTATGGTTGCTTTAACTTAGAAGGCGGATATAAAAGCTACGAATATCTAACCGGCCTAGGTTCTTTTACCGTCAAAAGTGAAAGTATCGATATGCCTTCCGGTCAAGATTTGGAAAATAAAGAAAGCGAGTCCAAAATGGAAAAAGTAACGGTTAAAATTGATGCCTGCGGTTTAATGTGCCCGGGGCCGATTAAAGAGGTTTATAACCGGATAACCAAGCTAAAAGAAGGTCAGGTGATGGAAGTTAAAGCCACCGATCAGAGTTTTGCGTCAGATATCCGAGTTTGGTGCGATATTACCGGTAATTCTTTACTATCTGTTGAAAATATGGATGGAATTATTTTGGCCAAAATTAAAAAAGGGAAAGATGATCATACCAGAACTGTTGATTCAGATTGTCCTCATGGAAAAACCATCGTCGTATTTTCCGATGATATTGATAAAGTTGTTGCGGCATTTATTATTGCAAACGGCACTGCCGCCATGGGTCGGAAGATGACCATGTTTTTTACTTTCTGGGGATTAAACGTCCTCAGAAAAGACGGGCCGGTTCATGTTAAAAAAGATTTCATTTCCAAGGCTTTTGCTTTCATGATGCCTAGGGGCAGCCGAAGATTACAATTATCTCAATTCAATATGTTTGGTGCCGGAGCTGGTTTTATCCGAATGATAATGAAAAAGAAAAATATCGGTACCTTGGAGGAACTAATTTCCCAGGCCAGATCTGCCGGTGTAGAGCTAATTGCCTGCACCACTTCCATGGACATTATGGGTATTAAGGCGGAGGAACTAATTGACGGCGTTAAATCGGGAGGCGTCGCTACTTTTCTAGGTGAAGCCGAAAACGCTGATACAAGCCTTTTCATTTAAAATAAGATTTTAAATGCAATTTCTAATTTCTAATTACGAATTTCTAAACAAATCCAAATATCAAATGTTCTAAACTCTATTATTTAATGCTGCTATGCCATTATACCGCTATGCTAGTTTACCAAAATTTTCTCCAAAATATATCTTGACATGATGGCGTCACAGTATTATATTTATATTAGCACTCTAGGGGTGAGAGTGCTAAAAGGTTAGGCCGTAAGGAGTAAAAGATGCTGTATGACAGGAAGCTGGCTATATTAGATGCCATAATAGAGACTTATATAGAATCTGCAGAACCTGTCGGATCTAAGATGCTTGCCCATAAATATTCCTTGTCTTTGTCCTCTGCGACCATAAGGAATGTAATGGCAGAACTTGAAGATCTGGGATTTGTTTACCAGCCGTTTACTTCAGCCGGTCGTGTGCCGACAGAAAAAGGATACCGGTTTTACGTTAACAATTTATTGGATCGTTATGACGTGGCTTTAAGGGAGCAAATGGCGATAAAGAAAAAACTTTATGCCATGCAGCGGTTTGAAAGAGCCCTAGAAGCGGCCACCAAAACTTTGGCCGAAAGAACCAACTGTGCGGCTATTGCGGCTTACGGAGAAGACGTCTTTTATTCCGGACTTTCAAACATTTTTCGTCAGCCGGATTTTATGCGCTCCCCGCTTCAGGCCTTAAGGGTGGCGGAAATCTTTGACAACTTATTTTCTTTGGTTCACGAACTTCCAACGTCAAAAGATATAACGATCTTTATAGGAGGCGAAAATCCGATTGGGAAAGAAGCAAATTGCTCTTTTGTTTTTTCTAGGTTTGCGACTCCCAATCATGCGGGGGGTTTAATCGGAGTCATCGGTTTAACCAGAATGCCTTATGAAAAAACTGTGTCGCTAGTTAATCTAATATCAGATTATTTGGAGGAATTCTAAAATGAGGAAACAGGAACCAGGAAACCCGTCTTCGCCTAAAGGCTTCGAACGGGCAAGCAGGAAACAAAATCAAGAAGTTGAAAAGCTCCGCGCAGAAAATGTAGAGCTAACAAACCTTGTTAAAAGGACGCAGGCGGATTTTGTGAATTTTAAAAACCGTGTGGAGCTGGAAAAGAAAGACTGGATAAAGTTCGGCGAAGGCTCAGTGGTGATAGAGCTTTTGGGGATTATGGACAATTTTGGCGAAGCGGCAAAGCACGTCCCGGAAGATATAAAGGAAAATGATTGGGTTATAGGAATTAAAAACATTGAAAAGCAATTTGAGGAGATTTTATCGTCTAAGGGCCTAGTAATGATAGAAGCTGTCGGCAAGGAATTTGACCCCAATTTTCATGAGGCAATATTTAGCGAGGAATCAGACAAGCCTGAAGGAACAGTTTTGGATGTTTTTTCAAACGGTTATATGTATGACGATAAAGTACTAAGGCCGGCAAAAGTGAAAGTGGCGAAGGGGAAAGAATTATGAATTATGAATAAATTAATGAATTAAAGAATTAGAAAATTATTTATCAGAGTCATTAATAAATAAAAAAAGGAGATATTATGGGAAAAATTATAGGAATCGATTTGGGAACAACAAATTCCTGTATGGCTGTTATGGAGGGCGGAAGTCCAACGGTTATTGCTAATGCCGAAGGAAACAGAACAACCCCGTCCATCGTGGCCGAAACTAAAAACAAGGAAAAACTGGTTGGTCAGCTGGCAAAGCGTCAGGCAGTTATGAATCCGGAAAATACAGTCTTTTCCATAAAAAGACTTATTGGCAGGTCTTATTCGGAAAAAGACGTGCAAGAAGAAGTAAAAACCTTGCCATACAAGGTAGAAAAAGCTGATGGCGGCGTTAAGGTTAAAATGGGGGAAAAATCCTACACTCCTCAGGAAATTTCGGCCTTAATTTTGCAAAAATTAAAAGCAGATGCAGAAAGCTATTTGGGCGAGAAAGTAACTGAAGCGGTTATTACGGTACCTGCTTACTTTAACGACTCCGAACGTCAGGCAACAAAAGACGCCGGAACAATTGCCGGTTTGGAAGTAAAAAGAATAATTAACGAACCAACGGCGGCGGCACTTGCTTACGGTTTAGAGAAAAAGAAGGAAGAAAAAATTGCTGTTTATGATTTTGGCGGCGGCACTTTTGATATTTCTATTTTGGAATTAGGCGACGGTGTATTTGAGGTTTTGGCAACCAACGGCGATACTCATCTTGGCGGCGACGATGTAGATCAGGCTTTAATCGGCTATATCATAACTGAATTTAAAAAGGATCAGGGTATTGATTTGTCAAAAGATGCAACTGTCCTGCAGCGACTTAAGGAAGCGGCTGAAAAAACCAAATGCGAATTATCAACGGCTATGCAGTCCGAGATTAATATTCCGTTTATTACCACGGATTCCAGCGGCACGCCGAAGCACTTAATCATGACTATTACCCGGGCAAAACTGGAAGAAATTGCAAGAGCCTTGGTTGAAAGAACAATAGAACCATGCAAAAAAGCTTTAAAAGATGCCGGGTTGCAACCAAAAGATATTAACGAAATTATTCTTGTTGGCGGACAAACCAGAATGCCGCTTATTCAAGAAAAAGTTAAGGAAATTTTTGGCAAAGAGCCCTTAAAGGGCGTTAATCCGGATGAAGTTGTGGCTATTGGTGCGGCAATTCAGGGCGGAGTTTTAGGCGGAGAAGTTAAGGACATCCTTCTTCTTGATGTTACCCCGCTTTCACTTGGAATTGAAACTTACGGCGGTATCGATACTAAACTTATTGAAAGAAATACTACCATTCCAACTTCTAAGACTGAGGTTTTTACCACGGCGGCCGATAATCAGACTTCCGTTGAAGTCCACGTTGTTCAGGGTGAAAGGGAAATGGCATCCGACAATAAAACCTTAGGAAGATTTATTTTAGATGGCATTCTACCGGCTCCAAGAGGAGTTCCGCAGGTAGAAGTTACCTTTGATATAGACGCTAACGGAATTTTAAATGTTAATGCCAAGGATAGAGCTACCGGCAAGGAACAAAGAATTACCATTACGGCGTCTTCCGGACTTTCCAAAGACGAAGTGGAAAAAATGAAGAAGGAAGCGGAGGCAAATTCTGAGGAAGACAAGAAGAAAAGGGAAGTAATTGAGGCTAAAAACCATGCCGATGCCTTAGTTTATACATCAGAAAAAACCTTGAAAGATGCCGGCGACAAAGTTTCCGAAGATGATAAAAAAGACGTGGAAGAAAAGATTGCAGCGCTAAAAGAAGCCATTTCTTCTGACGATCAGGAAAAGATGGAAAAGGCTACATCCGAACTTAGTGAAGCTATTCAAAAAGTGGGAGCAGCCATGTATCAACAACCGCAGGAAGCACCAGCTGAAGAAGCCAAAGAAGAAGAAAAAAAGGACGATGAAGGCCCGATAGAAGGGGAAGTAGTTAGCTAGCACAGTAAACCCTTCGGCAAGCTCAGGGCAGGCAATGAGCAAAAAGGGCTAATGTCAAATTCTAAACCTGTCTCGTTTGCGCGAAGCCAAGGTGGATGAAGTACTAATGTTTAAAATCCTAAATTCTAAGCACCAAATTCTAAAAAATATCTAATGACCAAAATCCAAAGATTTAATGCATTAGAACTTGAAAATCCAATGAAAATTGTAAATTAAAAGTTACCCATTACAATATTATTCGAGCGAAGCGAAGGGGAGTCGAGAATTACTTTTTTTCTCGTCATCCCAGACTTGATCCGGGATCCAGAGGTCTCATGTATAATAAAGGTATGAAATCTTACTATGTTTACATCTTAGCCAGTAAAAGAAATGGTACTTTATTTATTGGCGTAACTTCAGACCTAGTTAAAAGAATCTATGAGCACAAAATAAATGCAATAAAAGTTTTACAAAAAGATATGATGTTTATGACTTAGTTTACTATGAACAAACTAATGATATAGAAAGTGCCATTAATAGAGAAAAGCGGCTTAAAGTTTGGGAAAGGAAGTGGAAAATAGAATTGATAGAGAAGCAAAACTCTAATTGGAAAGATTTATACCAAGATATTTTGTAGTTCCCATATTGTGTCATTCCATACTTGACATGGAATCCAGAAAGCTCTATATTCATCCGAACAAGTGGATTTCAAATCAAGTTTGGGATGACATGGATAGGTTAATACAATTTGAACTTAAAATACAGAGATTGTGAGCAGTTACAAGTTTGAAATGACAAGAGCTTGATCATGTATCTTTGTAATAACAAGCACCTGTAATAACAAGCGTAACTGCTCACAACCCCCTCATTCTGAATTTAATTTCTAGCAACTTATTATGTCATTCCCACGAAGGTGGGAATCCAGATGTTACGTTGCTCTTAGGGCTTCCTAGATTCCCGCCTCCGCGGGAATGACAGCTAGGGGTAGTGAGCAGTTACTAACAAGCACCTCGACAAATTACCTTGAAAATAGTATAATCCTTTTGCCATGTTGGTTAAGCTTTGATTGTGAGAGGGGGTGTTTGGGATAAGTTATTTAAGTTTGCCTGACGATATCACTGATTTCATTGAAGATTCAAAAGAGAGAGCCATGCTTCAAAAACAATTGAATGAGAAAGATGTAGAGGCAGATAAGCTTTTCAAAAAAATACAAGCTTTTTTCAGGGATAAAGATGAGCTGATTGAACAGAAGATCGATATGCTGAACTGGTTAGAGGCGAAATTTAAAGATGACGAATTTCCACGGAGGCTCGTAGTGTCATTCTTGGCTACTTTTTCAGGTCAGGACTTGGAAAAGAAATATAAAGACTTCTTGAATCGTTTATACGAGGCAACAGATCCCAGGAGAATTATGGCAAAAAAGTTAAAGTCAACAAGGTAAAAATGGGGCGGCGGAGCTCATGCAAAAATTAAACATCCAACGCCCCTTGTCCTTAAAAATATTATTGCAACATATAAAACCATAGATTCAGCTTCTTCTTATTCCCCTCCCTTGATGCCTGTCTGCCTTTGGAAGAGGAGGGGTTAGGAGCTGAGCCACATCACATGCACTTTTTTTGGTGTCATTCTCGTCCCCCTTTGTCATTCCCGCGAAGGCGGGGATGCAGAACGGATAGGATCCTGAAACAAGTTCAGGAAGACGAGAAATAGGCTCTTTTTGCGAGGGGATTTTAAAAGTGCACGCGGGTTAGGGGAGGGTGAAAGTTGAAAGGTTCATTGAAAAAATCGATAATTTGCTTTAAAAATAACTTATTGCAAATTTGATTTTTAAAAAAACTCTTTACTTTTAGAAGGTTTTCACCTAAAATATCGGTATATGCTAGAAGAGTTATTCGCGTCAAAAACCCGGGCTAGATTATTGAGGGTATTTTTTGGCAGTCCCGGTAAAAGTTTTTATCAATCGGAGCTAAAGGCTAACGAAGCAATTTCCGTGGTCCAATATGAGCTTTTAAAGCTTACCAAGCTAAAAGTCATCAACACCTTTATGGTGCGAAATAGAAGGTACTATCAAGTGAACTCGAAACATAAACTTTATAAAGAACTCCGCGCTTTGGCAAACAAGGCCAGTTAATAATTGAGAATTATGAATTTTGAATTACTAATTAATTACTTAAGTGTTTAATTATGAATTACGATCTTGAAGAAAGAACTTCTAAATTTGGCGAAGCTGTTATAAAATTTGCTGGAAATATTGAAAAAAATGTAGTTACGAATCCGATTATTTCTCAGTTTGTTAGGTCTGGTACTTCTGTTGGTGCAAATTATTGTGAAGCTTTCGGTGCTAGTTCTAAGAAGGATTTTAAAAATAAAATACATATATGCAAAAAGGAAATTCAGGAAACTAAATATTGGCTAAGGATGCTAAGTCAAGCTTATCCTGTATGCACGGAGGAGTCGCGATTATTATGGAAAGAGGCCCAAGAATTAACATTAATATTCGGCAAAATTATCTCTACTATGAAAAAAGATTTAGAAATTAATAAATTGAAAAATTAATTCAAAATTCATAATTCAAAATTAAAAATTTTATGGCCAACAAAGACTATTACAAAACATTAGGTGTTTCAAAATCCGCTTCGCAGGCGGAGATTAAGCGTGCTTACAGAAAACTAGCTCAGAAACACCATCCCGACAAGGGTAATGGGAATGAAGCAAAATTTAAGGAAATAAGCGAGGCATATTCTGTAGTTGGTGACGAAGCTAAAAGAAAGCAATATGACCAATTTGGTTTTGTGCCGGGTTCGGGAGGAGCAGGGCCGGGGGCCGGAGGACGAGGCCCAGGCGGTGGTGCCTACAACTGGCAGGATTACTCCAATGTTAATATCAATTTTGAAGATTTTGGTGGTTTTGGAGACATATTCGACACTTTTTTTGGAGGCGGCAGGAAATCTAGAACAACCAGCCAAAGAAGAGGGGCCGATATTGAAGCCACAATTAATATCGATTTAGCCGATGTTTTGTCGGGCAGTGAAAAAGAAATTACGTTAAATAAGTGGATAAATTGCGACAGATGCAAGGGTGAAGGAGCTGAACCCGGTTTTTCAGTTAAAACTTGTCCAACCTGTAAGGGAAGCGGTCAAATATCAAAAGCGACTCAAACTTTTTTTGGAACTTTTGCTCAAAATCAAATTTGTCCGGAATGCGAAGGTGCCGGAAAAATTCCTGAAAAAAAATGTACCAAATGTGCGGGTAAGGGGCGCATAAGAGAATCTAAAAGACTTTTAGTCAAAATTCCCAAAGGAGTAGACAACGGATCGGTTATAAAAATTGTTGGTGAAGGGGAAGCGGCCGAAAGAGGCGGAAAAGCCGGTAATTTATATTTGCACGTTGCTATAAAGGGAGACAATCGTTTTGTCCGTCAAGGCGCAAATCTTCTTACTCAAATAAATATTTCTTTTAACAAAGCAATTTTAGGAACAGTCGCTAGAGTGCCCATTGTTGGCGGCAGTATAGACTTAAAAATTCCGGCCGGAACTCAACCGGGTCAGGTTATAAAAGTTATCGGCAAAGGTTTTCCCTATTTAAATACAAGCAAAATTGGCGATCTTTTGGTTCATGTTAATATTGAAATCCCCAGAAAAATTAGTTCCACCCAGAAAAAATTACTAGAAGATTGGGACTCGAAAAAGGGATGGTTTTAAAGCAGCGAACAGTTAACAGATAACAGTTAACATAAAACCGTCATTGCGAAGCCGTTAGGCTTCGGCAATCCTGTTGGCGCACGATCAATGTTAAATTTCAAATTAAAAATGTCAAATAAAGCACTAAATCCAAAAGTTTAAAACATTAGAACTTGAAAATTCAATGAAAATTGATAATTGGAAATTTAAAATTTGCTAAATGATTAAAGCCAATGCATAATTGAGTACTTTTCTACCTAAAGATTCGGTTTTAAAGTAATTACTCTTTACAAGTTTTAATGAACACTTTAATATGGGTATAACCGGGTGGTTAGGTCTCGCTTTATTACTAATAATTCATTCTCTTTTGCAGAGTATTTTTTGAAAAATGTTCTTTTAGTTTATTATAATTAACTCATTTCTTAAAACTCAAAAAGAAGAAAAGGGGGAGCAAACCCATTGTATTAAAACCAGCGTTTGTTAAAATAGTATTAGTAGCTAAGCAGTTTGCCTGAAGTCAAATATAAAAAGAGTTATTGCAAAAGGTTAAATGAATAAAAAAGAATCTTTTTTGACTAAAATA
>MNYC01000048.1 GCA_001872945.1 bacterium CG2_30_37_16 | reverse complement strand
TAAGGTTTTATCCTAAAGTTTAGTTCCCTGAATAAACTCGACTTTACCCAGTTAAATAAAATCCTTTGGATTTTAATCCCGCCTTGGCGGGATTATTTAACCGGGTGAAATTTTCATTCGGCAACTATCTTGCAGAGTAAGCTTAACATTTAAAAAACATTCAGTCAACTTTCTAAATCAAGAATCTCATCAATGCGAATCTGTTGAACAAATTCAGGAACATGACTCACTAAAATCATAGCTCCCTCATATTTATTAAGCGCAGATGCGATAACCGGCAAATGCCGAAAATTAATATGATTGGTAGGTTCGTCTAAAATAAGAAGTCCGGGTTCTTGCAACACAAGTCTGGCAAAACACACAAGTCCCTTTTGGCCATCAGATAAGCTGCCTATTTTGGTATACATTAAATCGCTGGTTATCAAAAACCCGGCGGCAATGGAACGAAGATTTTCTTCTGTATGCTGTCCGGCAACAAAACCAAGCGAATCATATACGGTATCCTCAAAATTAAGAGTAGAAAAATCTTGGCGATAATATCCGATCTGAACATTCGGGGCAATCTTTGAGCCCTGTGCCTTCCCCAGGGCCAAAGATTCAAGCAGCGCGCTCTTGCCAATGCCGTTTGGTCCCAGAAGAAGCAAGTGCTGATTCTTCCTTAAAGAAATATTGGCTTTACGCGCCACAAGCTTGTGATTTTTCATAACAAAAAAAGAGGTAATGCTTAAAATTTCTCCGCCTATATCCCGTTGCGAGGGAATAACGAATGTCCGAATGGTTTTATCCTCTCTTCGTACATCAACTTTTGCCTCCTCCAAAACTTCCGCTTTCTCCCGCATTTTTTTTGCTACAAAACGCAGATGCCCGCCTTTCTTTGCAAAATAATTTGCTTTATCCTTTTTTTCCTGAATTTTCTTTTCCAACTGCGCATTCTTTCTATTTTCTTTTTCAATTCTAGCAAGAAGCTCGGCTACCAGGTCAAAATAGTTGCCAACATACTGCTCAATCTTACGGGTAAATACGTCTAAATATAAAACACCATGAGTAAAAGCATTGAGAAAATTAGCGTCGTGAGAAATAACAATACATGTCTTTTTATAATCAATAAGAAATTGCGTAAGATGGCTTATGCCATCCTTATCAAGATTATTGGTCGGCTCGTCAAGAAGAAGTAAATCGGGGTTCTGAATGAGGGCAGATGCCAAAAGAAGCCTTGCTTGCTGGCCGCCGGAAAATGATTTGATAATCCTGTCGTGCGGGGCAACAAGATTCACCACCTCAAGCACCTCATCTATCCGAGGATCAATGTCATATATCTTTCCTTTGCAAGCCTGAGCCTTAGCGAGGTTATCTTCGCTAAAACACCTCTCGAAAAACTCGCGTACTGTTAAATGAAGCTGATCCCGGGAAATAGTCTGTCTCGCAGCAGCAACAGTAATTCTTTTTGCGCGATGAACATGCCCTGAATCCGGCTCAACAGTTCCCATAATAAGATTGAAAACAGTACTCTTGCCAGCGCCATTTTGTCCCATCAATGTTATTTTCGACCCCTGCCTAACTGAAAAATCCACCTCATTTAAGATTGGTTTATTGTGTCTATATGCAAAAGACACTTTATCGAATCTCATTATCACTTCTCCTTGAGTCATAGTAAATAATAGCTAAAAATAAGTACAACAACATACTACCTTGTCCGTCCGTAGCTCGCAAGCGAAGCCCTCCTCCGCCAAGGCTTCGGAAGGGCGAAGGAGGACCAAAAAACCGCCTGGGAGGCGATTTTTGGTTAGTTGCGACTAGATGTGTGGGCTTCAGTTTTATTTTCCAAAATTATTTTCTTCCCGGTTTTGTAGGAGAAATGCTGAAGTAATTAAGCAATCCTTGATAGAGTGTATCAGCTTCTTGATTAACTCTGTCTCCAATCCGAACCTTATAATCACTGCCATCGCTATTTTGACAAACCGTGGTTGTTGCTCCTGCAAGATAATAATCAGCTTCGGCAGTATTGGTAATGTAATACGATTCTGTTAATGCCGAAACTAAATGGTCGAAAACTGTCATCCCATAACCGCCATTGTCATAACCTTCGTCAGTCAAACCTAAACTCGAAATTAAAGAATCGTGCAAAGCTATCGCTAATGGTTTATCTTGTCTTTCATTATAGATTACCATCGTTCCATCGTGGCTTGATTCTACCGAACCGTTATGATGGACAGAAACTAAAACATCACATTTTCTACCATCAGCTTGACCGTCTCCATTAACATCAACTAGTTTGCATTTTTCAACAGCTGTATCCGCCCTCGCTTTATTAGTAGAAATAGTCTCATTGCACTCCCTTGACAGAACAACTTTAGCTCCATTCGCTTCTAATTCTCCTTTTAGGACATGAGTCACTGCCAAATTGACATCTTTTTCATAAATCTGACAATCTGAAGGATCGCCATCATCAGCACACGTTGCCGGGTACTGGGCTCCTAAAGTATTTCCACCATGACCAGCATCAAGAGCGATAATCTTACCGGAAAGAGGATTTTCAGTTTGAGCAAAAGTCAATAATCCTCCTGCCGTTAAAGCAATTAAACCGACCGAGGTGATTAAAATTCCTAAACCTATTTTTCTCATGGTTTGCTTTTTGTATTATTATATTATCGACCTTTCATTTTTATTCTACCCTATTTTTACCCAAAACAAAACCCCTCAAAATCGAGGGATTTTGTTATTTCTTTATCTCAAACTAAAATCTTCGGTCACCTAATAATTAAATTCCGTAGAGTGTCTGGAGACCAGTAATATCTGGTGTCTCAAGAGTTCTTTTCTGAGTTTCTCCATAGTCAGAATAGCCATACATTGTTACTGCCGAACAAGTTGAACTATAAATATCAGCTAAACCAACACCGTGCCCCAATTCATGAGTGGCAATATTCTGTAAATCCATCACACTAGTATCACCGAGTTCAGTTTCACTGGTAAGACCGGCATTTCCCCAAGTGTAATCAGTATCAAACATTACATCAAACTCCACAATTGCCTTAGTGGCTGGATTATACCAAACAGTTGTTACAGCAATTACTCCTTCAGTTGGATAGTTTCCGAAAGTAATTACATTCTCATAATCCTGGGCTCCGTAGGTTGCGGTGTAATCAATAGCATAGGTATCGTTCATTAACTCTTTACTTGTGACATTATCCCAACTTTCTGCTGAGGTACTTACAGCACTTGTAACAAAAGTTTCATCCAAAATCTGACGAGGATTTACAGGATTAATAACGTAACTTACTGTACTTGGCCATTTTACTTTTGATCCTGTCAAAAACTTATAGCAAGAAGGTGGTTTTGGAGCTTTGGCTGCTTCTGGTTTGGCAAAATCTTTCTTGTAGTGAATAAATTCTATTTTTTCCAAATCAGGTGCTTTTGATTTTTCTGCTCCTTGATTTGAAATCGCTACCGCTACTCCAGAAAGTGCTAAAACCACTACTCCAATTAAAATTCCTAAACCTAATTTTTCATTTCTTTACGTTTCGATTAAATTTTATTTCGACCTTTGTTCCTCCTTTTCATTTTAACATTAAAACTTCTTTGTTTAAAAATCAAGTCCAAAATGGAGTGTACCAAAAAACCGCCTCTTTGGCGATTTTATATTATTTTAATATTCTGGTAAAATAAAGATAATTAAAATATATTTTAGATATGCAATACAAAATCTTTTTTCTTTTATTTTTTATATTGCTTTTAGCTTTTTCACCCTTTGCTTCTAAAACAGCTAAGGCCTCTGATCAGACAGAAAGGATGAAATTAATCCAGCAAATCCAAATCCTTCAACAAGAAATTCAACGTCTTCAGGCACTGATTTTAAGTTTACAATCACAACAAGAAATTACAGCTGCGTCATATTTGGCAGTAAACCTTTCTCATAATTCAGTTGTTTTAGAGAAAAACACTAATCAACCATATCCCATTGCTTCTATTACAAAGCTCATGAGCGCTGTAGTTGCTTTTGAAAATATTGATACTGGCCAAACAATAACTTTAACAGAAAAAATGCTTGAGCCCTTAGGGTATAGCCCATCTCTTTTTCTGGGCTTAAATGTTAGCGCGAAAAATCTTCTACAAGCCAGCCTTATTCAATCAACTAATGACGCTGCTGAATCTTTAACTTATTTTTCAGGAAAGGAAAAATTTTTGGATCTGATGAAACAAAAAGTAAAAGAGCTCGATATGGCCAATACCGTTTTTTTTGACGCCCACGGATTAAGCCCCGCAAACCGCTCTACTGCCACCGACCTAGCCAAACTCTTAACTTATATTTACAAGAATCATCCAGAAATTTTGAGCATTACCAAAGATAATAATTTTTGGCTTCCCGACCCAACAGGAAGATTACTCAAATTCCAAAATGTAAATAATTTTTATCATCTTCCTGAATTTATTGGCGGAAAAACTGGCTACCTGCCAGAAGCCAAGCAAACATTGGCGTCGTTATTTAATGTAAACAAAGAGCCTGTCGCCATCATCTTACTTTATTCCAGCAATCGCCAATCTGATACATTCACAATTATTAACCAACTCAAAAATTAAAAACCGAGCTGAGCACATAAAATTTATGTGCTCAGCGAGGTGGAAGAAAAGGACAAAGTCCTCTTCGCCCATCCCAAGATCAGGTCTTGGAAATTTCACTTTAGAATTCACTAAGAACAGATCTGCGTAAAACACCCGTTTGCCAATTCTTTCAGCGATTTTTCCGTATATGAATGGGCTGCAACACATTGTCTATCTCATTTATTTCACGGACTATCAAAAACACGCCCACCAGCGTGCGTATTTTTCTTGGCTTTAATTGCTCCCCCTATTGGACGCATTTAGAACCATCGATTGGAGGAAAATCAGGGAAGAAGTGGAAAAAACTAATATATTTTTACTGTTACAGCCAAAAACCGCCCCTCTTAAGAGACGGTTTTATGATAATTAGTCTCTGTTATCCAATTATTTAT
>MNYC01000022.1 GCA_001872945.1 bacterium CG2_30_37_16 | reverse complement strand
TAAAAAGACCATACTGAATTATTTTATTAACCGAAGTACCAATGCTTCAGCAGAGTCTTTTAATGCAAAACTTAAAAACTTCAGAACTGTTGTCCGAGGAGTAAGAGACAAGAAATTCCACTTATTTCGGGTAGCTAAACTATATTCCTAGAACCATGTATTGCGTATGATCCAAAGAAATATCCGAAAAAGCAGCGGACACTCACATGTCCAAAAAGCTTTTTTGGAATTACGAAAGAGAGATTGTAGGATCAGTTGCTTATTTATTAGAGAATAACTTGGTTGACGGCATATTGTTTTTAGACTCGTTCCCATGCGGACCCGATAGCCTGATGTCAATTTTTTTAAACCAAATAAGCAATAACTTGGACGGCAAATTAATGGCCATAGTGCTGGCCGAACTTGACAGCGATATGGGTCTAATAACCAGAGTAGAGGCCTTTGTTAATTCAATAAGAGGCGTAAAGGCAGGTGTTATTTAGTGAAAAACAAAAATCATGTGGTTACAGTTCCTCGAATGGGAACAATGTCAATTCTTGTTGAAGATTGGATGAAACGGTTAGGGATAGACTTTCTACCTCCGGCACCTTTAAACAATAAGATGATTGAAGTCGGCGCATCAGTATCTCCGGAATTTGCCTGTTTCCCTTTAAAGGCAACTATAGCAAGCATTATGAATTCAGCCGATAATGGTGCCGATACTGCTTTGATGGTAGGAGGTTATGGACCATGCCGCTTTGGGTATTACGGAGAAGTTTACAAAGTAATACTAAAAGAGAACGGCTATGATAAAAAAATCAAAGTCCTCACATTTGAGCCAATGACTTCAGGCGAAGGTTTACTAAATGATCTTCATAAATTCTTTGGTCCTTTAACCGAGCTAAGCGGAAAAAGCAAACCGACAATTTATTGGCATCTAGCTAGAAGCTTTAAAAATGCGGTTTGCATGGATAAAATTGAAAGCATGCTTCTTTCGATAAGGGCTAAAGAAAAGTACCGCGGCGATACTCAAAAAAAGTATGACGAAGCCATCAACGTACTAAGATCTGCAAAAAACGATAAAGAGCTTGCCGCATATCACAAGACAGCAGTCAGTATAATGAATTCGGTAGAATTAGATCCCGAACGTAAAACTTTTAAAGTAGGGATTGTTGGGGAATTCTATGTCATCATGGAGCCATTCATCAATATGAACGTCGAAAGATTGTTAAACGAGTTAGGAATAGAAATAGAAAGGGCAATTTACATAACCGATTGGACAGGCCCAAAGAATGCAGAGAAAGTGGCGGGAATTAATAACTTTGATTCTCACAATCTTGCCAAACCATGGATTGATAGTTGGTGCGGCGGCGATTATACTGCTAACGTTGGTCATGCCATTCACTACATTAACGAAGGTATAGATGGAATAATTCATTTGTATCCTTTCGGTTGTATGCCGGATATCATGGCTCTAGAAGCACTTGAGATTATCACCGACGAAGCCCATATGCCTTTTCTATCGATCCAGATAGATGAGAAAACGGGCCAAGCAGGTGTTATTACCAGGTTACAAGCATTTACAAATATTGTCCGAAAGGAGACGGAAGAAATATGGCACGCTATTTAGGTGTAGATGTTGGTTCGGTTAGTACCAACTTGGTGCTGACAAATGAAAAAAATGAAGTTGTATCATCTATTTATCTTCTAACCGAAGGCGAGCCAATAAAGGCCGTTCAAAATGGTATGAGCATCCTAAAAGAAGAAATAGGAGAAAACACCGTAATAGATGGGGTTGGCACAACAGGAAGCGGTCGGATTTTAACCGGCCACATGGTTGGTGCCGATGTTATCCATGACGAGATTACAGCTCATGGACTTGCTGCCGCATTTGCAGTTCCAAACGTAAACACAGTTTTGGAAATCGGCGGACAAGATTCAAAGATCATCTTTATTAAAGATAGGGTGATTGTCGATTTTGCCATGAATTCCGTCTGTGCTGCCGGTACTGGATCCTTTTTGGACCATCAGGCAAGCCGCCTTAAAGTCCCTATTGAGAAATTTGGCGAGCTAGCTTTAAAGGCAGCTACTTCTTGTCATATTGCCGGCAGATGTTCTGTTTTTGCAGAATCAGACATGATTCACAAACAACAGTTAGGATATGACAAAGAGTCCATTATTTATGGCCTTTGCCAAGCTTTGGTAAGAAATTATCTAAACAACTTGGCGAAAGGAAAGAAAATAGGACCGGTTGTCATTTTCCAAGGCGGCGTTGCAGCTAATGCCGGTATGAAAAGAGCTTTTGAAGAATCTCTAGGTATAGAAATAATAATTCCAAAGCACTATAACGTCATGGGCGCTTTAGGTATGGCCTTGTATGCAAAAGCAACCGCTAAGGAAAAAGGAGAAACAAATTTTAAAGGATTTCACATTTCGGAAACAGAATTTCTAACCCGCAGCTTTAAATGCAAAGGCTGTGAAAATCAATGTGAAATCGTAAGAATTATAGAAGCTGGAAAAACCATTGCATTCTACGGCGGCCGCTGTGGAAAATGGGAAACAGCCGATGCCAAACTTCAGGAAACCGAAGAAATTCTTACAGTCTAGTCAAATACAAACAAGGCGGGAGCCCTCAATGGTCCATATCTGGACATTGACTCCCGCTGTTTTTATTGCGCTTTTTTTACAACCAGTATCTTGGGGAACAATTTTTAAGTTTGAATTTAGAATTTTTAATTAATTTCTTAATTATTTAATTCTTAATTGATTCATAATTCTTAATTCATAATTCCTTGATATCTTAAATATCAAGGTTTTTTACCGTCTTGGCGTGGGTCTGGATAAATCTTTTTCTAGGATCAACTTCTGCGCCCATTAACATAGAAAAAACTTCATCGGCTTTTTCAGCGTCTTCAACTTTAACCTGCAAAAGCACCCTATTATCCGGATCCATAGTGGTTTCCCAAAGCTGATCCGGATTCATTTCACCAAGACCTTTATATCGCTGCACATTTATACCCTGCAAATCCGAACTTTCCGAAAAGGAAACCGCATCAGCAATAGAAGTAACTTCTTTTGCTTCTTCCAAATCTGCAGATTCTTCCGGAGTTTCTTCTTGAGCTTTTTTGACCACTTTCTTTAAATCTCTGGCCTTTTTCTTTTCATCTCTAATGCCCTTAAATTCATCCACAACTTCGTCTTTTTCGGCCTCGTTGTAAACATAAGCCTTCTCTTTGCCGTAAGAAACTTTGTAAAGAGGCGGCTGAGCAATGTAAATATGGCCGGTATCAACAATTTCTTTCATATGCCTGTAAAAGAAAGTTAGAAGCAAAGTTCTAATATGGGCGCCGTCATAGTCAGCATCTGTCATAATGATAATACGATCATATCTGAGTCTTGAAGGATCAAAGTTTTCTCCAATTCCGGTACCAAGCGCAATAATTAGCGCCTTAATTTCGTCCGAAGAAAGCATCCGGTCCAACCTGGCTCTTTCCACATTTAAAATTTTTCCCTTTAAAGGCAAGATAGCCTGAAATTTTCGATCCCGCCCCTGCTTCGCACTACCTCCGGCCGAATCGCCCTCAACTATATAGATTTCAGACTGTTTTGGGTCTCTTTCGGAACAATCGGCAAGCTTTCCCGGTAATGTCATGCCTTCTAAGGCGCCTTTTCTAATAACAGTTTCTCTGGCCGCTTTGGCTGCTGCTCTGGCTCTGGCCGCTAGCGCCGCTTTTCCAATTATCTTTTTGCCTTCATTTGGATTTTCGTCCAAATAATACTTAAAATATTCAGACATTACCTGCTGGACATGTCCCTGAACTTCCGGATTACCAAGCTTAGCCTTTGTCTGACCTTCAAACTGAGGATCAACAATTTTTACCGAAACAACGGCCGTTAAACCTTCTTTAATATCATCACCGGTTAAGTTGGACTCATTATCCTTTAGAAGACCATTTTTCCTTGCATATTCGTTAATTACACGGTTTATAGCCATTCTAAATCCGGTAACATGAGTTCCGCCTTCCGGCGTTGTTACGGTATTGGCAAATGACTGTACATTTTCCGCATAACTATCCATATATTGAATTGCAATTTCTACATTGGTTTCATCTACCTTTTTTTCAACATAAAAAGGCGTATTTACAACTTCTTTATTTCTATTTAAGTATTGAACGTAAGATTTTATTCCACCCTCAAAATAAAAACCATATCTTTTATTCTGGCCATTTCGGCAATCGGTGAAACAAAGTTTTAAACCTTTAGTAAGATAAGCCCTATGACGCATATGGGTAAGAATTGTATTGTAATCAAAATCAACAACCGGAAAAATGGTCTCATCCGGAATAAATTGAATAATTGTCCCACTTTTTTCAGTTGTGCCGATAGCCTTAATGTCCGATTGTGGAACACCCCTATGATATTCCTGAACATAAACCTTACCATTTTTATGAACTTCTGCTTTAAGCCAACTCGAAAGCGCATTTACCACAGATAAACCCACGCCGTGCAAACCGGCCGAAACTTTATATCCGCCGCCGCCAAACTTACCGCCGGCATGAAGTACTGTTAAAACGGTTTCTAAGCTAGATTTTTTGGTTTTAGGATGAATATCAACCGGAATACCGCGGCCGTCATCTGTCACCGTTACTTTATTGCCATCTTCAATAATAAGATTAACATGGGAAGCAAAACCGGCTGTGGCTTCGTCAATGGAGTTATCTACGATTTCCCAAATTAAATGATGCAGCCCCTCCTGGCCAGTGCCGCCAATGTACATACCGGGTCTTTTACGAACAGGCTCCAAGCCTTCTAAAACCTGAATCTGCTCTGCGTTATAAGTGTCTTTTGTCGCCATTTATCTCCTTTGCAAAAATAAAAACTGTATCCGTGTTGGATATATCTAAAATTTAGTTTGTATACTATATTATTCGAGTTTTTAAGCAATAAGCATCCTACCAATCTCGAAGAAATAACCAAGTCAAATTGCTTGTAATTTTCTACTTAATCACTATTTAATTCTAGCACAAAATGAAGCAAAAAACAAATATAAACTTCCATGGGTTTACACCCATGGTATTAGCCTGATTCAAGCATAGCTTGTCCAAAATTCAAAGAATTTTGGAAGCAATTCATCTCACGAGCTAACGCTCGGAGTATTGCTGAGGTACAATAAATAGAAAAGGTCAATTGGAGAAATAAAAATTTCGTATGTAACTGCTCACGGCCACTGAACCACGTATTTCGCACTTTATGCATTAATCATCATAAT
>MNYC01000002.1 GCA_001872945.1 bacterium CG2_30_37_16 | reverse complement strand
TAATGACTATATGCCTCCTTACGAGAAACTGAAATCTCTTCCTAATGCCAGCCAGTATTTAAAGGATGGTAACACCTTTGAGGAGTTGGATAAAACAGCCTACCAAGCGAGTGATAATGAGGCCGCCAAAGTAATGCAAAAAGAGAAAGAAAAGTTATTTAAAATAATGAAAAGAAAGGAGAATTTCTAGTAAGAATTTTCCTGCACCAAAACACTCCGTTTAGTCCGATTATTGGATTAGAATTGACTACGCAGAAAGAGCGGAAAGCAAATTTTGAAGTTTTATTTTTAAGTCATCCACCATTTCGTATTCAATAATGTCAGTACCGGGCATTCCGTACAGAATTTTTGATAGGGAGCGGCCCTCCTTTATAAGTAAGATCCGTTTCATATCAAATTGAAGAGACAAGCCAATTAAAATCCCCACACCGTGACTAGGCTCCGATACTTCGGCAACCAATAAATCGCATTTTTCAAGAGCATTAAAATCATGATTATAAACATCTTCAGGTTTTCCGCTTATATCATAAATATATGTTTCTATATCATATTTTTTTAAGAGATCTTTCAATTCCGGTAAAAGCAAAAGACGCTGACGCGTAATACATACCGGGCACGTTATGTATGCTTTCATATAAATAAGAAATATACTCTTATTTAGGGCAATTGCAAGCATAAGGGCATTAGGACTCTTTTTTGCTTGTTGTCAAAAATCACTTTTTCTGCTAAATTTTATATGATATGAGACTTAGTATAATACCAAAAAATGATATCTTCTTTGAACTGTTTGAGCAAGCCGGTAAAAATTTATCCGATGCAGCAGTTTTATTAAATAAACTCTTGAAGAATCCCGCAGACGGAGATAAATTATCAAAAAAAATCCGCAAAATAGAAAAGCAAGGCAACCAGGTTGTAAGAGATATTGCAAGCCAACTTCAAAAATCTTTTGTTACCCCGTTTGACTTAGAAGATATAAACGACCTAAAAAATTTAATTGACTCTATCCTCGACTCCATCGAATCCTTATCCGAAAAAATTGTTCTGTTTCGCATAGAAAACGTTTCGGAAGCTGCCGTTAGCTTGTCCAAAGAATTAGTAAATTCGTGTGCTTTACTTGAAAAAATTTCTGCTTGCTTAAAAAAGATGCATGATCCAAGCAGTATTGTTGAAAAAGTAAGACTTTCGGAAAAAGCGGCCGATGCAATTTACAGAAAAGCAATTGGAGATTTATTTTCCGATAAAAGAATTCACGTTTTAGAAATTATTAAATGGAAAGAAATTTATGAAAACCTGGAAGATACTGTTGATTTCTGCCGAGAAGCTTCGATGGTTATGGAAGGGATCATTTTAAAACACGCTTAAATCATGGAAATTGTAATTATAATCATCCTTATTGCTCTGGTATTTGACTTTATAAATGGCTTTCATGACGCTGCAAACTCAATTGCCACAATTGTTTCTACCAGAGTTCTGACTCCAAGAGTCGCTGTCATTTGGGCAGCTTTTTTTAATTTTGTGGCTGCTTTTGTTTTTGGACTTCATGTGGCTAGGACAATCGGCAAAGGAATAGTAAATCCATCCGTAATAACGAATCAATTGATTTTTGCAGCCCTTTTTGGCGCAATTGTATGGGGCATTATTACATGGTGGAAAGGCATACCATCCAGTTCTTCGCATGCCTTAATTGGCGGCCTTATCGGTGCAGCTCTTGTAAAAGGGGGCCTGAGCTTTCTAGTTTATAGCGGAATATACAAGACAATACTTTTTATAATCCTTTCGCCTTTAATGGGATTTTTATTTGCAGTTATTATTGGCAACATTCTATTTACTGTGTTTGGACGGGTAAAAACAAGCAAAGCCAACAAATTTTTCAGAAGAGCTCAATTATTTTCAGCTGCCGCTTTTAGTTTAGGCCACGGCGGAAATGATGCCCAAAAAACTATGGGCATAATTACGGCAGCACTTTTTGCTAACGGAATTTTAAAAGGAAATTTTCATGTCCCTTTATGGGTAATTCTTGCGTCTAACGGTGCTATAGCACTGGGAACTTTGTTTGGCGGATATAGAATCGTCAAAACTATGGGGTCTAAAATTACAAAATTAAAACCGGTTGGCGGATTTATTGCCGAAAGCGCCGGAGCCATATCTATATTCACCGCTTCATTTTTGGGAGTTCCCGTCAGTACCACCCACACCATTACCGGATCTATTGTTGGTGTTGGTGCTACCAAAAGATTTTCTTCCATCAGATGGTCAATCGCTTCAAAAATTGTTTGGGCCTGGATTTTAACTATTCCGGCATCAGCCTTAATATCAGGAATAGTTTATTTAGCAATAGATCTTGTGCGTTAGTTTATAGTTTCAAGAAGTGCCGGTTTGTTTTTTGTCCAGTCTGAAGAAGTGTGGCTAGTAAGTTCGACTGTAATTGACGTGCCACCCCTTTTCTCTCTAAACCAGTTGGTTGCCGTCCCTTCGTAAGATACAATCTCATTATAATACCTGTAACCGGAATAAGAAGAATAGAGATGCGCCAAATCATAAGATGATTGATTGGCTTCCGGATGAACAAGATTACCCTTAGAATGAAAAGCAATCATCGTAGAAACATTATAATTTGAAACCAAATCTCTAATAAGTCGGCTTTCCGGTTCGAAGAATACACTTGGACCGCCAAAATCATCATTTGCTCCTTGAGGAGTCCAACCGGCAGTGTCAAAATTCCTATTTATATCTACTGAGTGGCCATTTAGTCTATTGCTGTTTGCATATCCATCCGGGTTAGCTACGGGAATAATTATTATTCTTTTATTTTTGCCAACGACGGCCGGATTATCAAATATATATCTGGCAAAAGTGTTCATTGTTGAAACCGTTCCTTTTTCGGAGCCATGAATTGCCCCAAAGAAAAAAATAGTTTCAGATCCGCTGCCAAATATCCAACCGCCAATTGTCCTGCCATTTACCGAGTAACCAAATGCGGTTTGAGACGGCATAGGTTTCGGCGTCGGCGTTATTTTATAAACCATTTGCGGAACAGCAACATTTTGCTCTTCTTCCGGCAAATCATATGTATGAACAATGACATTATCGTCATTCGAAACTTTATTATTACTTTCCACGTTAGCACTTTCAGTTTTTTGATTTTTCTCGCTTTTTACATAAACAAAAGATCCAACTAATTGCCTGACTACAAAAAATACCACAATAATAAATACAATTACGGAGATAATAATCATTACTTTTCTGTTATAAGTTTTCTTTTTTACTTTTTTCACTTAATATAATTATATTACACTAGAGCTTCTAGCTCTTTTTTCTTTAGATAAACAGCTTTGGCGAATGATGTTTCGTAGCCGTCTGCATTGTGCTTGACGGAAAACAATTTCTCTACCCTGTCTCTGGGAAGTTCCGGCGGAATTTTTTCTGCATTTGGCGCATATTTTGCTATTCTTTCAATATATTTTAATTGTGAATCGGTAATTTCTGTTTCGTTTTCATTAAGACCCAAATCATCCACCGGTACTAAAACTCCGGAACCATTAACCACCTCGGTTAAAGATCCTAGCGACGGCCCCACCACCGGTGTTCCGGATGCCATGGATTCAATTGCCACTAAACCAAAGGGTTCCGGCCAGATGTTAGTCATTAAAGTTGCATAAGCATCTGCAAACAAATCTTTTTTCATTTCTGAAGATATAATGCCCAAAACTTCATCTTTTGCAGTTAAATTGGGTTTAATAAATTTTTCAAAATAATCTTTTTCATGTTTTTCGGCAATTTTACCTACAATTTTTATCGGCATATCCAATTTATGAGCAACTGCAAGTGCAATATGAGTCCCCTTTTCCATTCCAAAACGACCTAGCCACAGTAAAAAATCACCTTTTTTTAGAGGATTAGTATGATAGAATTCCGTATCCACTGCATTATATACGGTGCCCAAATGCTGGTCCTTATCAATATAAGGTGCAAATCTTTTGGCTTGATCGTGACTAATGCTCACAAAATAATGACCGGCTTCGCCTAAAGTCTTAATTACTCCGGGAATATGATCTTTAGCCGGACCATGAAGGGTTTGAATAACCGGAATATCTCCGGTATCAACCAGCTCGTCCCTATTTAAAACGATGTCTGCCTTAAATACAAAAACCGAACGGTTTTCTCGCATATCTTGAGCATGCACTGCTAAAGTATTGTCCCAAATAACGTCCGGATTTTCGGCAACTGCCATTTCATATGCAATTTTATTAAAATACTTTTCCTTTTCAAAAGAAATTCCCTGACCGACAGCGTTTGGCGTGATACTAACCAATTTACAACTTACGCATGAATCGCCCGGCGCAAAGAGATAAACATCGTGTCCGCGCTTAGAAAGTTCCTCAGCTGCCAATGCAACTACAAGCTCGATACCTCCATATTCTTGCTTTCTGCCTAAAATAGGAATCACCGTTGGGGCAATAATACAGATCTTCATATATATCTCCGTTAAGAAGCTATTAATTAGATTCTATTCCTTTTTTGACATTTTGCAAATTTAAGCCTTGCTTAGGAACCCAAGTTTCAACTATAACTTTTACAAATTTGGCTTTATGATTAGTTATTTACTGCTCCACACACCTTCTTTTGAATGGATAAATATACCGCCGAAAAGATTGATAAATCCTATCGTCATCATGATTTGAGATACCATAACCGCAAGATCATTTTGCGCTATAACAATTAACGGACCAAAAATGCTTATTATAAAAAAGGCAATTGACATCAGTATATATCTAATCTTCTCCGCACCCCGAGCCTTCATTCCGTTTCTAAAAAAAACAAATCCGGTTGGTATCCACATAATTAGAGCCCCGAAATATAATATGCCAGCAGAAATTGGACTTATGTTCCAATAAATAATACCTGTTTCACTTAAAAATGGTTTTGGTGGCGCTACAATATTAATAAGCGTCGTTAATATTGTGCTGCCGATTAAAATGGCAAAGGGAATGTTGATATTAACTTTTGGCATAAATATGGCAAAAGGGATTTTAATTCCATAAGAAAAACTTAAATAGAAAAAGATGTCTCCAATAATCTTAAGGAGGCTAAACCAAGAAGGATAATTATTGCCGAAGAATATACTCAGAGTACAAATGAAGTAAGCAATAAATAAAATGGCCTAATGAACATTTTTGGGTGGCTATTTCACCCTAAAGAGCAGGTAGAATATCAGTTTGATCTTTCGATCTCGTCTTAACCCATTATGAATATTAACCTTCTTTTTTATATATGAAAAAGTTCCCTCCATACTGTTGTTAGTGTTAGGGATATTGAGTTCTGGATGATCATAAAAAGTGAATAGATAGTCCAGATTTCTTTTTAAGCTAAAGTAAGCACTCCTAGTTCTCCTGTGAGTGAAATAGTTTCTTCCTGTCTCCGGATTAAAAGTTT
>MNYC01000052.1 GCA_001872945.1 bacterium CG2_30_37_16 | reverse complement strand
TGAACACAAAAGAGCTTTAAATAGTACTTTTAAAACAAGAAAAGAAACTTCAACCCATTAAGAAAAAATGAGCAGATAAAACTTATATTTTATCTGCTTTTTAAGGAGAAAAAACCACACAAAAAGCGTCATTAGATCGGGAGGTCGCCATTCGAAATAAGAACTCAAGCTCGAATAGTATTTAGGATTTAGAAATTAGTAATTTCATCCATCTTGGTTTCGCGCAAGCGAGACAGGTTTTCATTTGACATTTGTGGATCCAAGGCCCATCAGCCTCGGGCTGATAATTTGACATTTGACATTGATTTCCCCTATCTTCCGCTTCTTCTCTCTTCCAATATTTCATTTATTATATTTACCTTGTTTTCAATAACCTCTGCTTGTAAACTATTTCCTCGTGCAGAATCAACTGAAGTGCGTCTTTCTTTTTCCGCAAAAACCATTAGCGCCCTAAGAGCACTATTTGGATACGGTGAGACACTAGCCCTAAAATCATAGTAGTTTTGTGATAAAACTTTTCTGAAAATAATGCTATCCTCTTCCTCGTCGCTCCTTTCTCCACTCTCTGCTGATGCAACTCCGACTTCGCTGTTTCCCTCAGCGGTTCTTTCTTGTTGCTCTTCTTCTTTAGGTATTGCACTCTCATCATTTTCTGTTGTGGTTACTTCGTCCACCGCTTCTGTAGTTTGTGGTTCTTCAACTTCGACGGCGCTTTCTTCCGGTGCAGCCTCTCCTTGCTCATTCGTTTCGACAGTTTCTTCAGTCTCTGCGGCTACTGGTCCGGTTCTAATTACTCTTCTAATTATATCTGCTTTATCATTAAAATTTTCACTGATCTCATCATCTTCAGTATTCCTAATCGACTGTCCTACCAAACGTCTTATATTTTCTCGCTCCTTACTGCTTAAATCGGAAATTTGAGCTTCAAATGCTGCAATTTCTTCTTTACTAGCAATAGGCAAATTCAAAATGTCACTTAATTTATTCTCGTCATCGACAACTTTTTCACCATCTATTTCTGTCTCTTTAAAATTTTCCCATTCCTGTCTTACAGAATCAAGCAAGGTAGTTTTTTCCTGCTCGGTCGTCACTTTATCAAATCGTCCCTGACGTCTATTTTCAGCAAAATATCGGCCGGCCGCTGATGCCGCCAATCCGCCAATAGCGCCAAAAAAACCTAAACTTCCAAGTAATGGCATTCCATTTCCGGCTGCATTACCAATTAAGTATCCCTGGCCCATATTTAAACCGCCATCAGCCCAGAATGTTGTAAAATGAGGAGAAAAAGCGGATTTTGCAAAATTGGCTGCAGTTGAATAAGAAAATGATGGACCGCGAAGCCCCCACTGAACCATATGTCTAACATGGTCATGGTCAAAATCCTGCATACCCATAGGGAAACCCGCAAGTAGTCCGGCACCTATACCGGCTACCGAACTTACTACTGCCCTAATTTTATTATGTCTTGATTTTAAGGCTTCATATTCTTTTTGAGATTCTATTACTCCCTGTTGTTTTTCACTAGCAACTCTAACTAAATTAAGTAGCGCTTCGGCATGCTCGTTCTTACTGATTTTTCCGTCTGACAATTGTTGCTCTAGCGATCCCATTTCAGCGGTCATATTAGCAACATTATTTTTCCAATCATCCTCGGCTAATTTTACTTTGCTATAATGATTGTTCTCCGATGGACAATAAAATCCCTCCATTACTCCGCTTACCACACCTTTGACACCAAAACCAAATAGCGCCGGGGCAAATGCAAGCGCAGGAGCGCCACCCAAAACTCCCGAAATGCCTATAGCCGCCGCACCACCAATAACTTTTGCGGCAATTTTTATGTATTTTCTGTTAGGATGATCAGGGTCATCTAACCATTGTTTAATTTTTCCAAACAATCGAGGATTTTTAGCTTCGGCTCTTTCTTTTTCTGCCTTCGCTGCTAATTCCATTATTTTTTCTACAGTTCCGTATTTTTCCATGGCCTCTTTCTCGGCCTCGGTTAAGGGTTTTAAGGCTTCTTTTTGTTCTTCTTCGACTTTTGTTTCTTCACCTTCTCCCTTTTTCTCCCCTTCTTCGGCCTCTTCTTCCTTTTCACCCTCCTTGGGCTCTTCGCCTTCTTTCTTTTCGCCGTCCTCTTTAGTTTCTCCTTCCTTCCCTTCTTCTGTAGGCGCTTCTCCATCTTTCTTTTCTTCTTCTTTTGATTCTTCAACTTCCTTATTTTCTTCCTTAGGCCCTTCTTCTTTTACTTTCGGCATCAAAACCGTCTCCTCAGGTTTCGTGGTTTCACTAGCTGATTCTTCTTCCCAAGTATTCACTAAACCAGCTTCACCGGGAATTGTTGGTCCTTCTTCAGACTTTTCTTTCTTTTCCAGAATAATCTTTTCTTCCGATTTTGACTCTGAAGTCGGGCTAAAACTAACATCCTTCTCGGCAGGGATTCTTGATGGATTAACATCTTTATCTGTAGGACCATGTTTCTCAGGCATTTTCTGAAACTCCCTTATTCGCTACGTTAATTAGACTGGCCATATCGCTTTTTAATATTAAAGCTTCTTCAGCCGTTATTTGTTCTATATTAATATCTTTGTCTTTAAAAAATTCTGTAATAGCATTATTATCGTTCTCCGGAAGGTTATCAAACTTCTCGGCGTCTTCCTTGCTTAAGCTATCCATAAGCCTGGCAATCACCCGATTTTCCAACATATCTTCCATTTCGGAAACCATTTTGTCCTTATATTCTTGAGGAAGATCTTTTAAATCCAAAAGTTCGAAGATATCCTTCTCTATTAAATCAATCGGATCAAATATTTTAGCCATAGAGCCCTCCTATGCCAAGCTTATAATAAATATTTATTCTATATATAATATAAGCCCATAGGATTAATTAGACAAGGAATTTAGCTGACCTATGCGCATTTTTAAAATTTCCTCACGAAATAAACTTAAGTTTGTCATTCCAAACTTGCTTATCCGCCTTTGGAGGGATTTGGAATCCATATTTTCTGGATTCCTGCCTACGCAGGAATGACAGAGGAAAAATGCACGTGGGTCAGGAATTTAGCCAAAAGCCCATAATAAAAAAACGGGGAACTTTTATTCCCCGTAACTTGTCCGGACGTAGTCCTCCCGTGAAGACAAAAGGTTTAAATTTTTTGAACTGCTTTGCTTACCATGTTAATCTTTAAATTTTCGCCGGATCCCATGTCATTTATATATGACAATATGTCCGTTTCATTCATTTTTTCTTCAATAATTGATAGGTAAAAAACATGGTAATTACCGATACATTTACGACTAATGAGCGTAGGGTAGTCAAACAACTTACCAATTCCCGCATAGATTCGGTTACCATCTTTAAGTAGTAAAACCGTTTGATCACTGGTAAAGATATCGACCACTCTAAATTGATAATCGGCATTTGTTTTAGCTTCATGCCTAAAGTCAATTAATTCCACCCCGGCTTTGCAATATGGGCAATCTGCTGCGTCAACAATATCCATGGCGATTTTGGAAAATACTAAAGTTTTTATTCCCCAGTTTTGCCATTCCTTTTCGGCCTGCCCAAAACTGGCTGCCGAAATTATAAATTCCGTTTTCGCTCCTGCCACTGTCAAGATTGAGTAGGCTTCGTCAATTTTTTTGAAAATCGAATATAGACCCAATTTTTTTGAAGAATCATGACTAAGAAGAAATCCACAAATTAAAGCTACTTTTTTACCTTTTAACTTGGCATCCGTAATGACCTCAAAACTGTCGGAGTATCTAAGCCGCCTTCTTTCATCTTTTTCTTTGCTGTAATCTACATAAGCAGACGTAACCGGCGCAATGAGACGACCCTTTTCTCCGGTTTTTTCATTATCTGCATACCTAGCTTTATTTGACATATCAGCCATGAGCTGCCCGGCAATGCCTAAACCAACTACCAAATCGATTTCTTGATTCGCTAGTTTTAAAGCTACCTCTTTTTCCTATTTAATCTCAACCCTCCTTTAATTTTGTTTTTAAATAAAAATATAATTATAGCACTTTTAAGGTCATTTGTCAAATTTCTTACTCAATTCGGCCAAAAACCATGGCTGCGGCTCCATAAAGTCCGGCATCATCTCCTAGTACGGCTTTAACCACTTTAAAACTTTCTTTGTTAGGGCTCATGGCGTCTTTCCTCGCAAAATCGGTCGCCGCCGGCACAAAAAGATCATAAGCATTGGCAAGTCCGCCTCCCAAAACAATTAATTCCGGATTAAAAATATTGACTATATTAGTAAGGCCAATTCCTAGCCACCGACTTAGATGCACAAAACACTGAAGGGCAATTTTGTCACCGTTTCTGGCTGCTTCCGTTATAAATGGGCCGGTGATATATTCGTCTTTGCCTTGTGCATAATCAAGAATAAGTGATTTTGGTTTATTTTCTAATTTTGATAGGGCTATTCTAACCAATGCTTTCCCGGAAGCTTTTGTTTCAAAGCAGCCGTAAGCCCCGCAACCGCATTTGACTTTGCTGTCAGGGTCGATAATCATGTGTCCTAGCTCGGCCGCAGATCCGTTGAAGCCTCGAATTAATTTTCCGACTGATATAATGCCGCCGCCTATTCCGGTTCCAAGCGTTACCATTACAACTTCGTCGCTATTTTTGGCTGCCCCATGATGCTTTTCGCCAAGGGTGGCCAAATTGGCATCATTTTCAACAAAAATTGGAACTTTAAATTTCTTACCTAAAATTTCGGTTATTTTAAGATTAGAAAAACTAAAATTAGGCGGTTCAATAACAATACCCTTTTTATAATCAACTGTTCCGGCAAAAGCAATTCCAATTCCGGATATCTCATTACTTGATATGTAGTAGTCAATTATCTCTTCCAGTTGCAGCACTAAAGCATCTACAAGAGTGTTTTTGGTCGAAAACGTTCGCCTGTCACTAATAATGCCTTTTTTTGAAATTAACCCTGATAATATTTTGGTCCCTCCAACGTCTATGGCTAATGCTTGTTTTTCTGACATTTTTTACCTCAATTTAATGGTTACATTATAGCAAGGAAAAAGATAATGCCAAATGCCAAATTATCAGCCCGAGGCTGATGCAGGCTGTCTAAAAACTAACCCCAAACAACCCTCCTGACCACTGGTTTTTATGCTCAAATGAGAGTAAAATAAGAGTATAAGATACTAATTGGTTAGGAGGGTTTTAAATGAACTTTAGACCATACAATCAAAATCAAGCCATGCTTTTACCGCCATCATTTAAGGAGTGTTTACCCGCTGATCATTTTTGCTTTGTAGTGAGTGACATTGTTGACGGTTTAGATCTTGATTCCAT
>MNYC01000057.1 GCA_001872945.1 bacterium CG2_30_37_16 | reverse complement strand
AAAAAAAGATACCATATTCCTACTTAAGAATTACCAATCGGTATTAAAGTAATTCCAAATGAAATGCTATAACAAAAAGATCTCGGTTCGAAGTCCTGTTTGCCTTATTATTTTTTTCGCACAAGTTTCTTTCATTCCACAAAATTGTTCGAACCACCAAAAAAATCCCTTAAATAAAGGATTTTTTGTCTTAAAAAGATTGTAGTGTCCCTTCTGGTACCGGAGAGAGGACTCGAACCTCCACGCCTTGCGGCACGTGCTCCTAAGGCACGCGTGTCTACCATTCCACCACTCCGGCCGGAATTTATGTTATAAATTACTGGTAGCTTCTAGTTAATAGCCTATAGATCTTCCAAAGAATAAGAAAATAACTACAATATTCTAGCGCAAAAACGCAGAAAAATCAATCAAATCTTTTACATCGAACTCTCAACTGCATTCAGAATTTCGATATTCGGTTTGTTATTTTCTTTTGTAAAAATATATCCGGTGATAAAAAACAGTACAATCACGAGTGCAACGATGATTGTCGTTAAATGATCTTCATTCTCTTGCATAATTAATTTTTTCTACCCTTTCTTTTAATTTTGGCGACGCTTTAATTTCGGGGTCTAAACTTAAATACCATTCGGCCGCCTCCCTTACTTTACCAATGAATTTCAAATCCGTAAAGCGGGCTATCTTAAAATCTGACCATCCATGCTGACGTTTTCCCAAAAATTCGCCCGGTCCTCTAATTTCAAAATCGGCTTCGGCAAGCTTAAATCCATCCTGACTCTGGGCCAGCATTTTTAACCTTTTTGACGTTCCCGTATCTAAGTCCAAATTAGTATTAGTAAACAAGAAACAATAACTTTTATCCGCTCCCCTGCCCACTCTGCCTCTAAACTGATGCAATTGAGCAAGGCCAAAACGTTCTGCTCCCTCAATTACCATAACTACCGCATTCGGAATATCCACACCAACTTCAATTACAGAAGTTGAAACTAAAATGTTTAAATTACCAAGCGAAAAGTCGTTCATGATTTGTTCTTTTTCTGCCGGCTTCATCTTGCCATGAAGAAGACCAACTTTAAATTTCGGAAAAATATTTTCTGACAAATTTTTATATTCTTCGGTTGCAGTTTTTAAATCCAACTTTTCCGATTCTTCTATTAACGGGCAAATTACAAAACACTGCCTACTGGATGATAATTGTTTTTCTATAAACTCGTAAGCCAATTGCCTATCTTTAGACTCAACAATTTTAGTAGTAACCTGCTGTCTTCCCGGTGGTAATTCGTCAATTACCGAAACATCTAAGTCCCCAAAAATTGTAAGCTGCAATGACCGAGGAATCGGGGTCGCCGTCATCGACAGAAAATGAGGAAAAACCCCTTGCAAGGGTCCGACCCTTGCAATACCACTTTCTTTTCTTAAAGCCTGACGCTGATCCACTCCAAACCTATGCTGTTCATCGACAATTGCCAAAGCCAGATTTTTAAATTGAATATCAGGCGAGATGAGCGAATGCGTCCCAACCAAAATATCAACTTCTCCATTTTTTATTAATTTAAGCAGCTCTTCTCTTTTTATTTTTGAATTATCATTTTGACATTTGACATTTGACATTTGACATTTTAAAAGTGCTTCTTTCCCTGTTACAAGTCCCACACCTATACCAAAAGGCTCAAAAATTTTACAAAGACTCGCAAAATGCTGACGCGCCAATATTTCCGTCGGCACCATCATAATTGCTTGGCAATTATCTTTTACCACTAAATACATAGCAAATGCCGCCACAATTGTTTTGCCTGATCCAACATCTCCTTGAATCAAACGATTTGCCGGATAATCTTTTTTTAAATCCTTAATAATTTCCCAAGAAACTTTTTTTTGAGCATTTGTAAGTGTAAACGGCAAACTGTCCACAAATTCTTTTGCTACCGTTTCATTAAAATTTATAGGGTTTGCTTTTTCTTTTGTCATGCCTATTTTTTGCTTAACACCGGAAAGCAAAATTGGAAATAGCTCATCAAAGCCCAACCTTTTTTTGGCCTCCGCAAGATCTAGCCTATTATTTGGAAAATGAATTGCCCTTAAGGCATTTGGCAAATCGGCAAGTTCATATTTTTCCTTAACATTTTCGGGCAAATAATCCTTTATATTATAAACCAACTTAAGGATGGGTTTTATCTGATATCTTAGCCACTTAGAAGTTACCCCTTCCGTTTCCGGATAAACCGGCACAATCCGGCCGGAATGTTTTAAATCGTCAGAGAATTTTTCCCACGAAGGACTTGCCATTTGAATTTGATTAAAATTTAGTTCCACCCTGCCGGCAACAACAATTTCATCGCCAACCTTAATGGAAGTTTTTAAAAAAGGCTGATTGAACCAGGTAATTTTCATGGTACCGGTACCGTCACTTATAATAGCCTCCGTTATTGTCATGCGACGGTTTCTGGCTTTTCTATTTGCTATCTGCCAAACACCCCCCCTTAGAGTTACTGTTTCTCCGGGTTTTGCGTTAACAATACTTGTTATATTGGAATAATCCTCATATCTTCTCGGAAAATAAAATATAAAATCTTCTACCTTCGCGATGCCTAAACTTTGCAGTTTCTTAGCGTAGGTTTTACCTATTCCAGAAAGCTCTTCAACTGGAGTATTGAGATTCATAAGGCTATTCTAGCAGGAAACAATTAACAGTAAACAGATAACAAAAAATTCTAGCACAAAAACCTGAAACACCCTCACTTTCTAAGGATAACCAAAGTGCCCATATCTGTCATTCCCGTCTTCGACTCTGAGGGATGAGCCCTCAGCTCAGACTCGATGAGCGCAGACGGAAATCTAGAAGCTTTAACACACGTCCAAACTTTCTGGATCCCCGTTTTCACGGGGATGACGGTTAGGAGACGATTATATGAACAACTTAGCACAATTTATTAAGCAATTGAACGTAGGGAAAGGATTTGGATTTGAAAAAGATGGCATAAAACTTAAAACAATTTGCATCGATAAGCTTGGAGATGGCAATTGTGAAATGTCCGTTCCTAGAGAGAAATTAACATTCGTTCCTCTTCAGAATGGGCCCTTTAAGTGTAACAACGAAGGTACCGTAACCGATAGGCATGGGAGACCTGTTTCGCATTTTGAAAGCTATTATCATTTCATCCTTTCTCCTGAAGAATGTTATCCAATCACTAAACTGATAAAAGGCATAGAAAAAATCTGTAACTCATCCGAAATAATTTTTGAAGGAGAGCGAGCAACCGAAAATAATCCTTATGTCGTTGATCTTGCTAACACCTTATTGTCGGGGTTCTATGACTTAGATGAATCACCCGCATTTAAATCTATGGAATTTTCAGCTCTCATTATCCAAATAACAGACCAGTTACTTAACGGCGAAGATAAGGTCGTGTTTTATTCCTACTTATTTGATGAAATTTGGCGCAAAGGAATGGATTAGCAATACAGGAACAATGTTCTTCCTTATCCCGAC
The DNA here is from genome assembly GCA_001872945.1 of bacterium CG2_30_37_16. Classification (GTDB taxonomy): domain Bacteria; phylum Patescibacteriota; class CPR2; order CPR2; family CPR2; genus GWC2-39-10. The sequence continues at coordinate 19,491 of MNYC01000057.1, read as the reverse complement.
AATGAAGGAGTGATATGATTGAGCGATAAATGCACATCAGATTATAGTAAACCGAGATACGTTGATCTTACCCCCGAAGAAGAGACTAAACTAAATGAAATTCTGTCTGACAAATTTGATAAAGCCCTGTGGTCTTTTATAATAGGCGAGAAGATCATAACGGCAAAATATGGGTTTTCAAACTTGGTTGGACAAGTTCATCTTGGCTAGAAGAATTCGACGACCTAATCTTGAAACTAAAGCAATATTATGAAAAACATTAAACCTCTTATTTCCCTGCCCTTTCGGCAGGGATTTTTTATTATTAATTCCAACTCTGGAGATTGGGAAGGAATCAAGGATGATTCATCAAATATTCGACTTATTTTATACATTACTATTAAAATCATTGACTTCGTAAATTTGATAGAACATAATTTATATTGCTATGAATGAACAGCAAAAATCGACAATCTATAAATCCATTGTTACAAATATTTTTACGATAATAATCAGTATTTTTCCCGGATTTATTTTTTTTATGATACTAAACGGTGGGGAAGGACAACATGCAAGCTTATGGAGTTATGTCATCCCTGTATTTATTATCTATTTCATTCTTGGTTTAATAATCGATAAAATAGCCTTCATTAAAGACGCGGATAATTTGAGATTATATAGAACAGAGAGATATGTTGTTAAAATTATAGTATTTCTAATACCTTTTGTTATTCTTTCTCTAGGTCTTTGATCCAACCCCAGTAGTTGGATTGGTTCAGGGCATTTAAAAACCGCCTTCGGTGCTTTGATAAGGCGGCTATTATTTACTTTCTTTTTTAAAAGTCGAGCATTTTTTTGATATAATGAAAGCTTCGAAACGTTTGCCTTCTCCATTTTGCGGTTGTTTGTCTATTGCTTCAAAAAATGTATCATTCAGAAAAGCCAATGGGGTGGCCGGACCCTTGTACCATGCATTACTTTTATCCGTATAAGCGCCGGAAGTCTCTTCGCAGGAACATTTTTTTTTCATGAAACTTGAGATTAAAAATGTCACCACATTTCGTACATCTTAACAATTTTATTTTAATCACCCTCTTTTTAAAGAACTTACTATATTACCTTCAAAAACCTTCGCTTCCCTATCTGAACAATCTGACCATTAGGTTCAATTTCATAATCAATGTCTTTTATAACTGTGTCATCCACTTTAACTCCACCTTGTTCAATAAGACGTCTTACTTCAGTTTTAGACGACACAATCTTTGCTTCAACCAAAACATCAACTAACTTTCGCTTGCCTTCAATTTTAAATTCAGGAATATCAGTTGGTTTCCCTTTTTCCTTAAATACCTTGTCAAATTCTTCTGCGGCTTTCCCTGCTGCTATTTCGGAATGCATTTCTTTGACTATTTCAAAAGCAAGTTTTGCCTTGATATCTCTAGGATTAACACCTAATTCTAAATCCTTCTCATACTCTTTTATTTGACCTACAGGCACATCTGTTGCCAAAATAAAATATTTGATAATAAGATCGTCATTTATGGCCATGGCTTTACCGAACATATCAAAAGGCTCGTCGTTGATTCCCATATAATTATTGTAACTTTTACTCATTTTCCGGCCGTCATTACCCTCTAAAAGCGGACAAGAGATGACCACATTAGTTTTATTCTTTAGCTGTTTTGAGAGTTGTCTTCCGGCCAGCATATTAAAGGTTTGGTCCGTGCCGCCAATTTGAACATCCGCCTCCAAAGATACAGCGTCATAGCCCTGCATTAAAGGATATAAAAATTCATGCAAATGGATTGGCTTGCTATCGGCTATTCTTTTCTCAAACATATCTCGCTGTAATAATTGCTGAACGGTAAAATTAGCAGAAAGTTCTATAATTTCTTTGAAGTTTAGCTTATCCAGCCACTCGCTGTTATATTTTATTTCTGCCTTATTTGAGCCTTCAAAATCAATAAATTTTGATGCCTGTTCCCTATAACTTTTGGCGTTTTCTAGCACTTGCTCTCTTGTTAATGGCTGTCTAACAGCCGTTCTGTCTGTGGGATCACCAATTGTACCGGTGAAATCGCCGATCAGAAAAATTATTTTGTGGCCTAGCTTTTGCAAATCCCGCAATTTTCTTAAAATTACCGCGTGACCAAGATGAATAATGGAACCGGACGGATCAACGCCGTAGTAAATCTTTAATTTTTTATCTTCTTTTAACCATTTTTCCAGTTCGGTTTTAGTGTATATTTCCTCAATCCCCCTGGTTAGTAATTCTTTTTGGTCCATAATTAGCGCTCCTGCCTTGATCATTATTGTCTTTATATTATAGCTAAATTATGGTATAATTCAACCATTATAAGGAGTAAATTTACATGACTAAGAAACGGAAGCGCAAAATCAACAAGTTGAGAAAGCGTTTTTCCTGGAAAAATATAAAAAGAATATTCTTTTCTAAAGATGCCTTGGTTACCTATGCGGTAATAGCAGGCGCTTTTTTTGCGTTAGTTCTTGCAATGTTTGGTTGGGTAGCCAAAGACCTTCCTTCTCCGGATAAAGTAAATGACCGGCTAATTGCCCAGTCAACCATTATTTATGCCTCAAACGGTGACCCCATTTGGGAAATCCACGGCGATAAAAACAGAACTTTAATTGACTTTGCCGACATGCCCCAATATTTAAAAGACGCAACGGTGGCAGTGGAAGATAAGGACTTTTACCGCCACGGCGGATTTAACGTGAAAAGAACCGTTAAGGCATTTTTCATTAATGTGCTGACCAAGAAAAAAGCCCAGGGCGGCAGCACAATCACCCAGCAGCTTATTAAAAATGCCATCCTTTCACCTGAAAAAACTTACACCAGAAAAGTTAAGGAGCTTATTTTAGCAATTGAAATTGAACAAAAATACACTAAAGACGAGATTCTTAAAATGTATTTAAACGAAATTCCGTATGGCTCCAACGCATACGGCGTGGAAGCGGCAACAAAATATTATTTTGACAAAAAGGCAGTGGAACTAAAAGAAAAAACGCCGGAAAATTTGGCCAGGTTTTCTATGCTCGCCTCACTCCCACAAGCACCGACATATTTCTCACCATATGGACAGAATTACAACGATCTTTTGGACCGAAAAAACATAATTTTAGGTCTTATGGCGGAACAAGGAAAAATTACTAAAGACGAATCACTTGCCGCCAAAAATATCGATATTAAGAAACTTTTAGTTAACAGATCCGGAATTGATGGTTACGGAGACATTAGATATCCTCATTTCGCCATGTATGTTAAAGAAAAATTGGTTGAAAAGTACGGGGAACAAATGGCTACTCAAGGCGGACTTAGGGTTTATACCACAATCGAACCGGAAAAAGAAGATTACGCACTGAGTTTACTTGACCCGAAAACCGACCAATTTGGACTAATAAGAAAAATTAAAGGAGCCGGAGCGTCTAATGCCGCATTAGTCTCCCTAAACCCGACAAACGGAAACATTGTGGCAATGGTGGGTTCCTTGGATTTTAGAGACGAAAGCAATGACGGTTACGTTAATATAACTACTTCATTAAGACAGCCGGGGTCATCTATTAAGCCGCTTGTTTATGCTAATGCATGGAAGAAAAATTGGGGGCCCGGATCGGTTTTATATGATCTATCAACTGATTTTGGCGGTGGTTATAGGCCATCAAATTATGACAACCTTACCCGCGGTAACGTAACTATGAGAAAAGGTCTGGCCGGATCTTTAAACATTCCGGCCGTAAAAACTTTATACGTCGGCGGCATGAAAGAATTTACCGACACCGCCAAGGATTTAGGAGTGTCACAAATTGGACCAACAATAAGAGATGAAAACGGCAGGGTTATTTCACCGGAAGAAAATTACGGCCTAACAATGGCCCTCGGATCCGGTGAAGTTAAACCAATCGAACTTGCCTCCGCTTACAGCACGTTTGCCAATATGGGCGAAAGACACGACATCAATTGGTTTACAAGAATAACCGATTCCAAAGGAAAAATGATTGATGAAGTTAAGCCCGAAAAAGGCAAACAAGTACTAAATCCGGAAATTGCTTATATGCTAAATGACGTCTTGTCGGATAATAACGCCCGCGCATTTGCTTTTGGTCGATATAACGACCTCTACATTCCCGGAAAAAAAGTGGCCGCTAAAACAGGAACCACTAATGCTTATAGAGACGCTTGGACAGCCGGTTACAGCAGAGACTTAACCACAGTTGTATGGGTCGGAAATAATGACAACAAAGAAATGAGCCATAATGCCAGCGGTTCCATGGCTGCGGCCCCTATTTGGAACGCCTTTATGAAAAAATTTGCCGATAATAAAGGCTGGGCAAAAGAAAAACCCAAAGGAATTCAATATTTAGAATTGGACGGCGTCACCGGCAAAAAACCGGTTTCCGGATCTACTGTGGTAAAAGATTTATTCCCTTCTTGGTATAAAATTAATGAAGCTGGCGGTCAAACGTCTTCCTTTAAAATTGATAAAATCAGCCATAAATTAGCTACGGATAACTGCCCGCCGGATGCCGTTGAGGAAGTTAGGATATCTAGGGTTACAGCCGAGATACCGCCAACCGATGCCGCATTTTCAAGGTGGAATAACCCTATTGCCGCATGGGCATCGTCAAGAGGACTGTCTTCCGGAGCCTCATTTGTGCCAACCGAAAAATGCGATATTCATGACGGAACAAATTTGCCGGGAATAAGCCTAGAGGAAATGTATAACAACAAACCGGTTTCCGAAAATTTTGACGTCAAAGCTACCGTGGCTGCACCGCGTGGCGTATCGAAAGTGGTTCTTTATGTTGATGACAAGGAATTTGCGGCAAGCTCTATTGGAGGCAGTACTTATATTGCCCACCTTTCAGCCACCGAAGGAAAACACACAGTACAAGCAAAAATTTGGGACAAAGTATTATATTCTGCTGTTTCAGAAAAAGTTTCTGTTTCGGTTAGCGCCTATGACGTAACACTTGACATTGCATATTCAGACTCTACAAATCAACTTACCGCAACCACAAACAGCGATAAAGTTATTTATGTGGTTTTCTACGGAATAAAGCCAGGCGGATCAGAAAAAGCCATAAGCGGCCACATCGACGTGTCTGGAAAAGAGGCTACCATTAGCTTCAACAATACCGGCACCTATAGTTCCGCATATGCAATCGGCATGCCGGATAATGTGAAGAGCAACGAATTCCCACTTTAAAAAGTGAATGTCAAAATCCAAATTTCAAATGTCAAATAAAATCTTAAGGTTTAAATTTAAAAATTAGGATTTTGACATTTATTTGTAATTTGATATTTGTCATTTGAAATTTCTCTATTTCCTACTCACAAACTCATTATCTCTAATATAAAACCGCCAGGGTTTTTGGGCAAAATATCCTGCATACTCAACCCCTACTCTTGTGGTTTCAACAATTTCAAAATCATTTAAGCCATTATCCTCAACAAATATTTCGTCACCATTTATGGATAAACCGTTATGACTTTTAGTAATCCCGAGCCACCTGGTGAGGCGTCCCGGCCCACTCCCTAACTTTCTTAAATCTTTTATACTTCCCTTTTCGTTTAAAGGCTCTATTGCTCTTATTAAAACAGCCGAAGGATAATCTTTCTTTTCAGTAACAAAATTTAACATGTAATACATACCATAAATCAAATAGACATAAACGGTACCGGGCCCCGAAAATAAAACCTTACTCCTCTCAGTCTTACCAAATCGGCCATGACAAGCCAAATCATCCGGCCCCATATAGCCTTCCGTCTCCACAATAATTCCCCTTTTAACTTTGCCGTCAATTTTAACAACCAAAGTTTTACCCAATAAATCCTTGGCAACATCTAAAGTATTTCTGGCAAAAAAAGTTTTATCTAATTTCATTAGAAAATAATAATTAAGCTCAAAACAACAACTACTAACTGAGTAACCACACCATACATTTTTGGTGTTTCATTTTGAATGTCTTTATGCCACTCATAAATTTTATTAAAAAGTTTATTTTTTATTGGTTTTTTCTTTAAAAGAAGTAAATCGCTCAGATCGGGAAGGATAGAAAAGAAGATGCCCAGAATAATATTTGGATTTAAGCCAATCTTGCTCTTAACCATAGAAATAATAAATATAGAAACAACGATATCAAGAAAAATCCTTATATAAGTTTTTTTAGTCAGTGTCCATGGATATCGATTTTCTTGCCAATGAGGAATAATATCTAAAACAAAATGAGAACTTAGGGCAAGAACCGACACCAAAAAAGGATTCCCCAATTCCTTTCCAATTACCATACCAGTAACTATATGCGGTGTTATAATCATTTTACCCTTTAAATATTAATATCTAGAAATCAATTTTGACTTTTGCCTTTTGAATTTTGAATTTCTATACATAAACTACTTCTCTCTCCAAATCATAACCCGTTTTTTCTTTCACCACATTAGCTATGTGATCGGCCAATTCTTTAACATCTTTTGCTGTTGCGTTTCCCGTGTTAACAATAAAATTAGCATGTTTATCGGAAACCATGGCATTGCCGACCTTAAACCCTTTTAGTCCCGCATCTTCGATTAATTTTCCAGCTGTTATTTCTCTTGAAATATTCTTAAAAAAACTGCCGCAAGATGGATATTCCGGATGCTTTCCTTTTCTTAAAGCCTCATCTTCTTCTATTTGTCTTAGTAATTCCTCGCTACTTTTTGGATAAATATCAAAGCAAACTTCTAAAATTGTTGCCCTATAACCCTTTTTTATTCGGCTGGTCCGATATTCAAACTCAAAATAATCTTTATTTTCAGTAATAATTTCACCCTCCGGATCTATAAATTTCACCCAACTAATTTCTTCAGATATAGAATGACCATAAGCTCCCGCATTACCAGCCACCGCTCCGCCAACCGATCCCGGAATATTTGCAAAAAATTCTAGACCAGCGAAACCTTTTATGGCAAGATCAGTAACAAAAGGTTTTAAAATGACGCCGGACTGTGCGACTACATTTTTTTCTTCTTCGTTTATTTGCCACGAAGACGCCCTATTTGGAATGACCAAGCCATCAAAACCTTCATCGGAAAACAAAATATTTCCCCCCAAACCCAGAATCAAATAATTTAGATTGTCATTTAAGGCATAATTTACCGCATCAACAATATCATCGGACGAATTTGCAACATAAAAATACTTAGCCGGCCCGCCAATTTTTATGTAAGTGTAAGGAGCAAGAGGGACATTAGTTTTGATGTTTTTTTGATCAAGCATTTAGGTCTCCTAATTTTAACCCCTTCTATATTTTAAAGACTTTAATGTCAAAGCTCAAATGTCAAATACCAAATGAATGTCAAAATCTAAATTTTAAAAATTTGGCATTTAGTCATTTGGACTTTATTTGACATTTGGATTTTGTCATTTGACATTATTTATTATTCCATTTCTGTTTATTGTTTTTTGTTTCTTGCTTATTGACTTGTATCGGCTGAGCAAAAATCATCTTGCCGGCAATTGTCTGAAAAATCCTTGTTACTTCAGCATCTATTTCTTTGCCAATCATCTTGTCTCCACCTTCAACTACAATCATTGTGCCATCGGATAAATATCCGACTCCTTGCCCTCTTTCTTTTCCCTCCTGCACTAATTTTATTCTAATTTCATCGCCGGGAATAAATACTGGACGCACGGCATTAGAAAGTTCATTAATATTCAAGACTTTTACGCCGTGGATTTTGGCCACCTTGTTTAAATTATAATCGATGGTCATAATTGATGCTCCCCGTTTTTTGGCAATATCCACCAGCTTGGCATCAACATTTTTTAAATGTTCTACATTTTCTTCAGTTACTTCAACTTTAATTTTAAACTTGTTTTTTAACGTATCCAGCGTTTCCAGGCCTTTTCTACCCCGTTCCCTTTTTAATTTATCTCCTTTATCGGCAATTAACTGTAATTCCTCCAAGACAAATTTGGGAACTACTACTTTGCCACAAATAAAACCGGATTTAACAATATCTAGAAACCGGCCATCAATTAAAACGGAAGTATCAACCAATATTTCGTTAGAAGTTACCGAGTGAGCAGACGGCTTGACCAAACTTACAGCATGACCGATAAAAGAAAGGGATTCGATAATGACGTTTTTTTCGTGAAGCATCAAAAAAACTGATGCAAAAACGGCAATAACCAGAACAATTATTGGCAGCCAATCACCATAATAACCGGGAATTCTCGAGAGAGGAAATGACAGTAAGGCACCAATAATGAGGCCAATTATTACACCTGCAAGTCCAATAAAAACTGTCTTCGAAGATAATTTGACAAGCCGTTTGACGAGAAGAAGCGTCACCCCTCCAATAATGATTGAAATAACAATCAAGATAAGTCCATTAAATAAATTCATAGGCTCCTCTTTTATAAATTTCAAAGGTACGGATTAACTTTATATTTAAAGCCTAAAACGCAATTTTTAGCGCTTCGGCAATTGTTTTCGGACTCTCAATTTGCAGTTTACAATCGGTAATTTTTGGTTTTCCCCCGACAATGGCTTTTTTAAAGCCCAATTTTTCCGCTTCTTTTAATCTCTTATCTATATTATTAACACTTCTAATCTCGCCAGACAACCCTATTTCTCCCAATGCAACAGTGTTTTTATCAATCATAGTGTTTTTAAATGACGACGCAATGCTTAAAATTATGGGCAAATCCAAAGCCGGTTCTTTTAAATTAAGGCCGCCAATTATGTTTACATAAACATCCTGATTGGAAAGATTAATCGGACTTCTTTTTGTTAAAACGGTTGATAAAAGCTGCAAACGGTTGGCGTCAAAACCGGACGTTTTTCTGGCCGGATAGCCAAAAGGTGTGATAGAAGTTAAGGCTTGAACCTCAACCAGCATTGGCCGCGTCCCTTCCATAGCCGGAAAAACCACGGAGCCGGCCGAAAAACTGCGTTCGGAAAGCAAAGCAAGTGACGGATTTTTAACTTCAACTAAACCAAGTTCCACCATTTCAAAAATGCCGGATTCATTTGTTGAACCAAAGCGGTTTTTAACACCTCTAAGGACCCTAAAATGGCCATATCTGTCCCCTTCTAAATATAGGACAACGTCAACAAGATGCTCCAAAACCCGCGGTCCGGCAATTGCCCCTTCTTTAGTAACATGGCCAATAATAATTGAGGCAATATTGGTTTTCTTACAAAATTCCAAAATCTTTCCGGTAATATAACTAATTTGAGAGACATTGCCGGGCGCCGATGATAATTCCGAAGCATAAACCGTCTGGATAGAATCGACAATTAAAACATCGGGTTTAAAATCAAAAGTTGTCTTTAAAATGTCGTTTATTTCCGTTTCGCCTAAAACATAAATATTTTCTTCATTTGCCTTTAAGCGATCTGACCGAATTTTAATTTGACTCGGCGATTCTTCACCTGAAACATAAAGAATTTTCCGATTGTTTTTACTTAAATTAGACGCTGTCTGCAAAACCAAGGTTGATTTACCTATTCCCGGATCGCCGCCAATTAAAATTAAGGATCCCGGTACAATGCCGCCGCCCAAAACCCTATCCGTTTCTTCACTGCCGGTTTTGATACGTAAAAAATTATCTCTATTTAAAGACTTTAAAAGCAAAGGTTCTCTTACTGTTCCCGAACCTCTTTTGCCGGAAATAATTTCCTTTTGCTCTTCTAGGGTATTCCATGAATCACATTCATTGCACTTCCCCTGCCAACGAGCATAAGGAGCCCCACAATTTGAGCACATAAAAACAGAAGATGATTTCGCCATAGAGACATTGTATCAGAAAGTAGTTAACAGTAAACAATGAACAACAAACAATTTTATGAAAATATGGTTGTCATTCCTGTCTTCGACTCTGAGGGATGCGACCTCAGCTCAGGCTCGATGAGCGTAGGCAGGAATCTAAAACCCTTTGTCTTTTACTACTTTTGGACCGCTAATGCCAAAAAATTATACATGCGTAAAATGGAAAGTTTCTAATATATCACCTAATGTATTTATATTGGCTGTTGCATCCTCAGGAGCGCAATTATCTGCAGAACCATAATTCTGAAAAGCATTAATCTTATAAATATTATTAGAGTCTCTGTAAAAAGCCAGATTTAAATTATATCCAGGCAAAGCCTGTATTCCAGTAGCATTCTTATTAATAATCATGCCTCCGTCTATTGTATTAGAATAATGATTTATGGTTATAGATGAATATTGTTCATTTATTAAATTATTCTGTGTAATATATTGACTAACTGTTAAGTTATTTGGATTCGGTATTATTGATACAGAAAAAAAGTTACCAAAACCTAAAGTTATTAAACCATTTGCAGATTCATTTCTGGGCACTAGAGGATTAGCGCATGCTTTTTTACCACTTCCCCTATTAGCAACTGCTGGCCAACCGGCTTCTCTAGGATATCTAAAACTAAAGCCGTATTGAGTGTTCTCATATTTATACCAATTTGTTGCATAAGAAGGAATATTTTCGGCTACTACGGATGGGGTTGGTGTTGGGGTTACGGATGCTGTTGGTGTAATTTTTAGCTTTGCAATATCGCGATTTAAGCCATCTATCACAGACGCCTTATCTTGAATTTTGGTATTCATAAAATACCAAGTTCCGCCAGTAGCAAGACCTGATACTAGTACGACTATAATTAGTACCAACCACCAAGGCATGCCATTTGTTTGTTTTTGTTTTGGTTCGTCCATTTAAAGACTCCTTATCTAATTAATTTACTTGTTTAATGATAGCAGTAATTTAGACCTAGAGTCAATTTTTCCTCCCTGAATTATCCTCGCTTTTTTATAACATAGCCGTCATTCCCGCGCAGGCGGGTCATACGACTCGTCCAGACGGATCCGTAGGGATACGAGAATCCAGAGATACTAGATTCCGGATCAAATGATTGTATTTTCTAAAGGAATGTCCGGAATGACACACCTGCTTTTATTTATTAACCTAGAAACCAATACCGGTTGCTTTAAATATATTTGTAAATAAATAAACCAAGGCCGCCACAATTAGAGTTCCGGTTAGAATGGCAACAAAGAAACCGAAGCCAAACTTAAATCCTTCAAATACACTAAGATGGTTTTTTTCTTCAACAATTTTATCTTTAACTTTTTCTTTCTTGAACATATATCTCCCTCAATTTAAAATTTGCCTATTTTTATTATAACCCTAAGCTTTTACAAATAAAATCTAAATTATCAATTCTTTTTTAATTAATTGATTTTATAAAAATAGATTCCGGATCAACTGATTGTATTCTTTAATTGAATGTCCGGAATGACAGCAGGAAATTGAATTGTTAAAATCAAGAATTTTTTAATTTTACTTTATCATTTTGCATTTTGAACTTTGATTTTTGAATTTCAACCCATATCAACTTATCTCTACAAAAAAAAATAATGTTACTACATGATAATTAGTTTAGAGATCAACTATCACATATCTATCCAGCCCTGCCCAGTCTTTTTTTAGCAACACATTAGCATTTGGAAAGACACCTAAGGATAAATCCTTAACTTTTTCTCCTTGGTTTTCACCTATTTCTAAATAGATTTTCCCGCAGGTTTTAAGCTTATTTTTGACCTGATTAAAAAACTGACGGTAAACATCCATGCCGTCTTCCCCGCCATCTAGAGCAAGCCGAGGTTCATGACAAGTAATATCAAGGGGAAGACCTTTCAAATCTTCAGTTGGGATATAGGGTAAATTCGCCACTACAATATCCGCCTTCTCACTTAAAGGTTCTAATAAATTTCCTTTTTTAAAAATAACATTCTGAATATTATTTATCTTGGAATTTTTCTTTGCAACTTTTAAAGCCTTACTAGAAATATCCACTAAGTATATTTTTGCCTCGGGAAGATTTTTTGCCAAAGATAATCCAATTGCTCCGGATCCGGTTCCAATATCAGAGATAACTAGGTCACTACCAAGATGTTTAATTTTCTGGATTCCCGCCTGCGCGGTAATGACAGAAGAGAGTATCATCTCTACAAGCACTTCGGTTTCGGGTCTGGGGATTAAAACATCTTTATTTACTTTAAACCGTAACCCATAAAAATCAATAAATCCAACTATGTAGCAAACCGGCAAATTTTTTTTTCGCTTTAAAATCCACTGCTTAAACTTTAATTCCTGTCTTTTAGTCAATAAAAATTCCGGATACGCTAAAATTAAACTCTCATCTTTTAAAATGACATTTTTTAGTAAAAAGTAAGCTGATTTTTTAGAGTCTTCAGTCTCCTTTAATTTCCTGTCTGCCCACAAAAGCGCCTGTTTTATAGTCATGGATACCTAGTCAAGTTTGATTAAAGCGTTATATTCATTAACCAGTTTGTTAAACTGATCAATTTGATAGTTATAGTTATTTACAAGCGTATTGTATTGATTGACCGTATAGGTTGTTGAATTATAAGTTGTCTTATATGAACTATAAGCCTGTTCATAAGCACTGTAATTTCCCTCTGTCGGATTTTTTCTATATTGACTTTCGGCGCTGGCTAGAGTTTGCTGAGCTTTACTTAAATTGGCCTGCGCCACTTCTACTGACGGTTTTTGACTTTCTAACTCCGGCTTTAAATCGGTAGCGCTTTTATTTAGGTTACTTAGACTTGCTATTATCTGCTTTATGCGAGCCTGTCTTTTGGTAAGTTCTATAATTCTTTCATACTCTTTGCCTTCTGAAATTTTGACAGTTTCTGAAGGAGCAGAAATATTACCTTCTTTTATTTCCGGAATATCCTTTATATTACTACTGCCGGAAGCCTTATAATCATTTTCTGAAAAATTAATGTCTAGCTTTCCGGCCAAACCGTTTTTTGTGTCAATAAGCGGAAGCTGCCCAACTTTATAGCCAATATTTGTTGTTTCAATATAGCTATAACCGGAGCTAAAAGACGAATAAGTTGACGGCGTTTTAATGCCAACCGCCATGTGCCGATCCTTATCAAAAACATAAATAACCGAACCATAGCCAAATTCCTTTATAAGAGACGATGCCAGATATGATTTGTCGGTGCAAATTCCCTTATTATCATAAAGGGTTTCATAGGGAAAACGTCCGGCCATCTTTTTATCTTCCGCAAAACTAACACTATCCCCTACACCGTGAGACAGAATAAGCTCGGCCTTGGCATCGTCGTAAGGAATTGCCTGAACAAGGCAAAGCGCCAGGTCTAATGTTTCATCACTGGTAAGTTTAAGCGAAAGACCCTTACTTTTTATATCCGTCGCCAACGTAGTAATGGTTTTGTCTTCCGGATAGGAAAAAACATAACCGGCATAATCGTTTGATCTATTTAAGGTGTCTTTTTTCGGATCACTGCCGTAGTAGTTATAAACACTTCCCTGGAGTGTCTCATTTATCGAAACTGTTTGGCCTTTGAAGTTGCAGCTTAACGTTATTTGTTTCGGATCTTTTGCCTCCGGAAAGGAACGCCCGATGGAAGATATTTGCCTAACAAGCTCCCCAACCGGAGCATAGCTGGCAACAATGGCCAAAGTAATTAAAGACGCGAAAATAAAGATAAAAAATTTTAAGCCAAAACTAATTCGCCTAGCACTTTTTTCGTAAACTAAGTTTCCGTCTATATTTGGATAGTTAATTTTTTCTTCTTCTCTCTCTGGCATATTATTCCACTGTAACACTTTTTGCTAAATTTCTGGGCTTATCAACATCGCACCCTTTCATTATAGCAATAAAATAGGATAAAAGCTGTAAAGGAATGGTAGAAAGAATCGGCGATACAACTTCATGACTTTTAGGAATATAAATGACATCATCCGCCAAATTCTGAATGAAGTTATCTCCCTCCTCGGCAATTGCCAGTACACGGCCGCTTCTTGCTTTAATTTCTTCTATGTTGCTGATTGTTTTTTCATACAGATTGTTTTTGGGAATAATAAAAACACTGGGAAAATCAGGATCAATTAAGGCAATTGGCCCGTGCTTCATTTCAGCGGCCGGATAACCTTCCGCATGAATATAGGAAATTTCTTTTAATTTTAGGGCGCCCTCAAGTGCCACCGGATAACTTAAATTGCGGCCTAAATACAAAAAGTCGGAATACTTGCAATACTTGGCAGCAATCTTCTTAATTTTTTGAGCTTGCTGAAGAATTTCGTCAATTTTTTCCGGCGCTAATAGCAACTCCTGCAAAACATTTGATGCCTCGGACATCGATAAATTTCGCATTCTTCCCAAATAAACGGAAAGCATGATGAGTGATGAAACCTGGCAAGTGAAGGCCTTTGTTGAAGCCACGCCAATTTCCGGACCCGCATGAATATACATTCCGCCGTCAACTTCTCTGGCAATCGTGGAACCCACGACGTTTATAATTCCCAAAGTTTTCGCGCCTTTTTGCTTGGCTTCTCTTAAGGCCGCTAGTGTATCAGCCGTTTCTCCGGACTGAGAAATGGCAATGAGTAAAGTTCCCGGATCAATTATAGGGTTTCGATATCTAAATTCTGAAGCATACTCAACCTCCGTTGGAATTCCGGCCAATTTTTCCAACAGAAATTCTCCGATAAGACCGGCGTGCCACGAAGTGCCGCATGCCGTTATAACAATCCGCCGCACCGATGCAAATTCTTTAGCAGTAATATTTATGCCACCTAAATGAACATTTCCGTCTTTAACGCTTGCTCTTCCCGCCAAACCATTTTTGATGGCTTGCGGCTGATCCATAATTTCCTTCAACATGAAATGATCATAACCACCTTTTTCTATTGCCTCTAAATCCCAATCAATTTTGGAAATTTCTTTCTTTAACGGCCTACTTGTTAAGTCGAATATATTTACATCTTTTAAGGTAAGCAGGGCCACTTCTTTGTCAGCCAAATATATAACTTTGTCGGTATAAGAGAGGATGGCGGCCACATCGGAAGCGATAAAATTTTCACCTTTTCCAACGCCAATTACCAAAGGACTGCCGTTTCTGGCAACTACAATTTTATCCTTTTGATCTGCATGAATTACCGCAAGACCGTAAGTTCCCTCCACAACCGAAAGAGAGTCCATAACTGCCTTCAAAAGGTCGCCCTTAAAATTCTCTTCGATTAAATGAGCTAAAACTTCGGTATCGGTCTCGGATGAGAATTTGTAGCCTTTTCTTTGGAGTTTTTCCTTTAAATCCGCATAATTTTCAATTATTCCATTATGCACAACAGCAATTTTTTTATCGCATGACATATGCGGATGAGCATTAATTTCAGTTGGCGCTCCGTGTGTTGCCCATCTAGTATGAGCTATGCCAATTTTCGCTTCTTTTTTAAAACCATTAATTTTTTCTTCTAAATTGACTATTTTTCCAACAGCTTTTACAACATCAAGGTTATCACTAGTTAAGGCAACGCCGGCAGAATCATAACCACGATATTCAAGCCTTTTTAAACCGCTTATTAGTATTTCTTTAGCATTTTTAGAACCAATATAACCAACGATGCCACACATACTTTTCCCCTTTAAACGTCATAATTATAACTTTATTTAACTTAAAAATAAACTAGAATCCCCATTAAATGTCAAATTACAAATAACAAATGCCAAATGAGTACAAAAAATTTTTTAAAATATAGTTTCTTAATTCTTTTTTGATATTTGAAATTTTTAATTTGTTATTATAATTTTGCTCGCAAAATTATTTCTAGTCTTCTTGAAATTCAAACTCTTTTCCGGCCACTTTTATTTTATCCCCGTCTCTCGCGCCTTGTTTTCTTAGTTCGTTTTCAACACCTAATCTCTTTAAAATGTGCCTGAAACGGTACATAGGTGCTTTCATATCAAAATCGGTTCTTATCGCAAATTTATCTATTTTTGGCCCGGAAATTATGTAATAATTCTTTTCTTTAATAACATCGAAACCACTTACTCTATCTTTTAAAGTAAATTTCTTAAATTCCTCAACCTTGGTCTCAAATTTTCTTGGATTTTTTATTAAGAGGTCATTTATTTTAAATAAGAGGTCATTTAGTCCTTGCCGTGTTACTCCCGAGAAAGTATAAATTTTATCCTTAATTTTTGCCTCTTTAGTAAATTCCTTTATCTTTTTTTGAAGTTCATCTGCGCTTAAAAGATCAGCTCTGGAAATGGCAATAATAGAAGGCTTTAACAAGATATCCGGATTAAAAGACTTAAGTTCCTCATTGATAGTTAAATAGTCTTTACTAAAACTTGAGGATACCGCGTCAATTAAATGGACTATTACTCGGGTTCTCTCAATATGACGCAAAAATTCATCACCAAGGCCATTACCTAATGCCGCTCCCTTTATTAAACCGGGTATATCCGCAATAACGAATCCAAAATTATCGGGTACTTTTCCATCCGGAAGTCTATCAACTACCCCTAAATTGGGGATGATTGTAGTAAAAGGATAATCGGCAATTTTGGGCCTCGCTTTTGTTACAACCGACAACAAAGTTGATTTACCAATATTGGGAAGACCAACCAAGCCAACATCAGCTACCAGTTTTAGCTCTAATTTTATTTCTTTTTCTTCGCCTGGCTCGCCAAGTTCAGAAATTTCGGGTGCTTGCCTTACTGACGAGGTAAAATGAGCATTGCCAAAACCACCTTCTCCGCCAACAACGACAGGAACTTCGGCTTTATCTTCAATAAGATCCGCTAAAATTTCTTTTGTTACTATGTCAATTACAATAGTACCAACCGGCACCTCCAGCACTAAATCCTCTCCGCCTTTACCGGTTTTCTTATGAGACCGTCCGGCCTGTCCACTTTCGGCCTTAAGATATTTATTGGTCGTATAAAAGCTAAGAGTGGCAATATCTTTGTTTGCCCTAAATATAACATCGCCGCCGTCCCCACCGTCGCCGCCTCCCGGTCCGCCTTTGGCAACATATTTTTGTCTCTCCCAAGACACAATGCCGTTGCCGCCGTCCCCTGCTTTAATTTTTATAACAACTTCATCTGCGAACAAAAAAAGGCTCCTTTAGCTTTAATTTTAATAAATAAATCCAATCAGTGGTACTTGACCTGGGGTTATAGTTCGGCTTGAGGCGATGCCCCATCCTCTAACATTCATTTCAGAAATTGTAAAAGAGTTACCGTTGACAGATTCTACATAGGCAACGTGGCCAATAGGGCTTTCCCACGTAACCATAATCGAACCCGGAACCGGTGTTCGGCCGGTTGCATATCCCATTGCTCTGGCATTCCAATACCAATCGGCTGCATTTCCGTTCCATGGCACATATCTTTTAGAAGCTACCCACCAAGTACAATAGCCATACGGGAATTGATTTGGACCACCATAACTTGGCACAATCCTCGTTCTGGGAGCAGAATCATAATCATCATTGTTATTTTGCGTTTGAACTTGCACCGGTTTTGGAGGTTCGGGAATCGTACCATCAGGAACAATTAATTTCATTCCTTCCTTTAAATTTGGCGTATCCTCTAAATCGTTAAAAGAAATAATCATATTTGCCGAAGCACTGTATTTATTCGCAATTGACTCAAACGTTTCGCCACTCTTTACTGTATGTAAAACGCCAGCCACAGGTAAAATAATGAGCTTCTGGCCCGGTTTAACCAAATTTTCGTCTTCAAGATCGTTTGCCCACAATACGGTATCGGTGGTTATATCAAATTGCTCGGCAATAGTCCACAAAGTATCGCCGTTTTGGACAACATATTCTGTGATGGTATTTGTTTTTCTTCCGGCCGGAATAGTGGTGCTTGCTAGCATCGGCTTTGCCAAAAAATTTTCGTCAGCCGAAATTGGCAATGCCACTGTAAGCTGTTTACCTAAAATTGCATTGGCTTCCTCTTTAATATTGCCGCCTATAACTTCGGCAACGGAAGCAGCAATTTGAATTTCGTTAATTTTAGTTAGCTGTCTCTCCCCCTTTAACCTGAATGGATCAACAAAAAAATCCTTATCCACTGCTTGTCCGCTTGAAAATAAGGATGTAGAAAAAACAACCAAAATAATCGAAATGACTGTAAAATGTGCAACTTGTCTAGTTGGTTTTAATAGGATTTGTGGAAATTTCTTGGTAATCCTTCTGGATTTCCAAAACAGATATCCTAATTTGTTCTTTAGTTTTCGCCTTAGGTTTTTTTTAGAAAAGTCCTCCCGCGTGTCCCGGCGTAAAATTTTTTTAAGGACCGCTCGATACTCTTTCCTAATAGAGCCTCCAGCTATTTCTTTTAAAAAATAGCATTATGCTTGTTTGCCAATTTTTGCTCCTTAAATAAACTAAAGAGCAAAAGAAGTTTCGACCAATAATACTTTGTAAGAACCTCTCGACAAACAGCATGTTAAAAAACTGCAGGTAGTATAGGGCACTAAGGATTTATTGTCAACCCTACCAAGCATGAAAAAAGAAAAAAAGGGTTGACTTTTTATTGATTATAGTGTAAAATATTGACTTCACGGTTGATTTGCAACCGATCATATAGCACATTTTCAATATGGGGAAAAGACAGACAGGACAACCACTACTGAAGGAGAGATGAGAAAGATGAAAAAACGATTAACATTGATTTTCGTCCTAGCACTAATTTTGATCGTTGCAGTGCCGACGATGGCACTCGCCGCAGAAAGGTATGTCAACAAAACCACGGTAATTTATGCCGACGGTGACATGTATGATACAAATGGAAACTACTATTTCATCAACATTAATCAAAACAAAGATTATGCTGATGTAATGCTCGGCGGGTCAATCAACGGTGTGTGGATAGATGGATACGGGACGGTAAGTGGTCAAGTGTTGATGGCAGATGGAACTGCAAGCTTTATTGTTGATACTTACGATGGGTACGGCAATTATGTCGGAGCCATTCCGGTTAATGTAAATTTCATCGCAAATTCCGATCCTACCACTGAAAAATATAGAATGTCCGACAAATTCAAAGATTGGTCATACTCATTTAAAGGTCGTGCCATAATTACATATTACTCGATCACCGGATCCATCAATGGTATTACGGTCGACGGTTACGGCGCACTCGCAAATATTAAACAACGGGACGTAACTACAATTAAGAAGTAAATGAACTGAGACAACACCCCCCCATATTGACGCAAGTCAATTAGCCCCTAGGACTTCCAAAGCCCAGGGGCTTTTTAATTAAATAAACCTATAATCCACCAACCTCCAGAGGCGGACAGGTTGCTTAAAGCCAAGCTGTTTTTTAAGCCCACTTGCAATAACTAACTTATCAAATTAATTTAAAACCTTCCTTTGTTTTCTTTTTCCACTTTTGGCAGCCCTAAATACTCAGGGTAAACTTCAGTGGAGCAAAACTGCCGACACGCTACAAAATTGGGTTAGGACTAAGTCTTGTTCACTCTCAAAAAGTCGAACTCGTCGTAACCTCCTCAAACACAACTTTTTGAGATGTTCCCTGCGACAAGTCCACCAACAATTTTTCCGCTACAGTCGGATTTAAAACAGCTGCCATATCGGCGGCAAGATAAAAGCCACCGTCCCTTACGGC
>MNYC01000036.1 GCA_001872945.1 bacterium CG2_30_37_16 | reverse complement strand
GCACCACAAAACCAAGTATGAACCGCAAGATTATTGCGGACTAATGAGGTGCGGCTCTTGTGGAATGTCCATAACTGGCGAATACAGGGTGAAGAAGCAAAAAAATGGAAATGTCCACGATTATATTTACTACCACTGTACTAAGAAAAACAAATCAATCAAATGTCCCGAACCATGTATTCGTCAAGAGGAATTGGATAAGCAGATTTCCTCTCTGCTTCAAAAATTTTCTTTGCGTGCGAATTGGGCGGAAAAACTTTTGGAAATGGCAGAAAAAGATAAGGCGACATCCGCCCAATCCGTTTCTGCTTTTGTTCAGGAAAGCCAAAATAAAATCCGCGCCATACAAACAAAGCTCCAGCGACTTCTGGATGGCTATTTAGAGCAAGACATTGAGCGCGAAATATATCGTGAGCAAAAAGCAATTTTATTGTCAGCAAAGAAGTCGCTGGACGAGAAAATGGCGCGGATTGAACAAAAGCAGAATGATTGGCTCGAACCCTTTCAAAACTGGATAAAAGTCGCTTCATCCCTCGTCAAAATCGCAAGGGATAATGACCTTTTGCAGAAAAAGGTCATTGCCAAAGAAATCTTTGGCTCGAACCTGCGATTGGCGAGCCGCGCCGTGCGCGGCGAGCCAGCGTTTCCGTTCTCTGCCGCACTTCGCGCGGCCGAATCGGTCGGCAAAATTCCTGAAAGTTTGATTGTGGTGCCGGGAGCGGGAGTCGAACCCGCACGATCTTGCGATCAAAAGATTTTAAGTCTTTCGTGTATACCATTTCACCACCCCGGCAGTTTTTTACTGTTTCTTCCTCTGTGCGTCGGCTTAAGACTATGGCAATTGGGACATAGAATTCTTAAATTTTCTAAACGATTGTCTTTGCTATCACCATTAATATGATCAAGTTCCAGCGGCAATCGCCCATCATCTGATACTTGAGCCCAATGGCATTCCTCGCAATAAGATGGTTTCAGTCCAGTCATAATTAAACGCTTCTTTAACTTATAACTCTGAAATGTACTATTTTCAATCAAAATTGAGGTTAAAGACATCACTGGTTTCCCAATCCAAGGCAATCCCTTATTCCATGCCCTTCCTTTAAAATGCGATGTATCAATGTTATATTGCTTTAAATACTTCTTGATTTGTGAATAATTTCCACCAGCTTCCTTTAAACCTAATTCTCTGAGCACCTGCCGAACACTGCGGGAATTTTTTACTGATATTTCTAATTCTTTTACCGTCCATTTTCTAGGTTTCATACAACGAACATATCATGCGGCATACGCTAAGTAAACTATTTTTAGCACGTCTACCATTCCATCATTCAGGCTAAAATTTACTTGTAAATTACTTATTAGCTTAAAGCAATTAGCCACAAGTGATTTGGCTTCGCCAAATTCTTGGAGGCCTCGGGCGGATTCGAACCGCCGTACGCGGTTTTGCAGACCGCTACCTAGCCACTCGGTCACGAGGCCAAATTTTTAAGCTAACTTGTAAAAATCATCAACAGTTATCCGAAAAATACCATTCAACTTTCTGCCTCTTGACTCAACATCTGCTTGAGCTGCTTCAAACTCTTCCCCATCTCTAATGTACTCAACAGCACTACCAAATATTTTACAAGTAGAGTCTTTTGGTTCATTATAAATCAATAGGCAACAATTCGGATTAGATAGTAGATTTTTACGACAGCTAACCATTTCAACATCTCTTATTAAAATCTTCGAATTATTTTCGATTTGAGCCCTATCGACAATTGTTACATTAGGCTTACCTTCTTTGTTCGCTGTACCCAAAAAAATAATACTATTTTCTACAAGTTTTTTTACTTCAGATGGCAGCTTCATAAACATCCTTATTAATAAAATGGCCTGCCAGTTGAATCCTTTAACAAAACTTCATTATTTGACCGACCAACCCTTCGTCACATAAAGTTTCGAGGAGCATTTTCCGTCTCACGGCGTAAACTGGAGCGGGAAACGGGACTCAAACCCGCGACCTCAGCCTTGGCAAGGCTGCGCTCTATCAACTGAGCTATTCCCGCATATAGCGCAAATATAACATATTTGCTTAAAGCTCTAAATCCTAATTTCTAAATACTAAACAATAATTAATTTTCAAAGTCCAAATGTTTTAAACATTAAATATTTGAATTTGTTTAGCCTCCAGGGAATTTGGTGCTTAGAATTTAGTATTTAATTTTTCTGGCTTGCCATTTGTAGCCGCACAACTAAACTTTATCTACTCTTAAGACTTGCCCTACTTCGCTAAAGCTTCGAAGGGCATTTTCCGCCTCACGGCGTAAAATGGTGGCGAGGGGCAGAATCGAACTGCCCACGCAAGGATTTTCAGTCCTTCGCTCTACCACTGAGCTACCCCGCCATATATTAAACCCTAAATCCTAATTTCTAAATACTAAACGTTTTAAATTTTGTATTTGTTTAGAATTTGGTGTTTAGAATTTATTATTTAATTTTTTGGCTTGCCATTTGAAGCCTTTAACAAAACTTCATTATTTCACTGAACAGCCCTACTTCGCTAAAACTTCTCAGGACAAATTTCTAAAATCTATTCTGGGGCATTTCCCACTTACATGGTAGATCGTAGAAAAATGGCTTGCCAAGTGAAGCTACGAAGGAGCGAAATTTGGTGGGCGCTACAGGGCTCGAACCTGTGACCTTCTGGGTGTAAACCAGACGCTCTACCAACTGAGCTAAGCGCCCCAATATCTATCCGATAATTACTAAAATAACAAAGATATCTTAACATATAACCATCGCTTTGAGAAGAATTTTGTGGCTAATTCAAAAATTAAAAGGCAAAGGTCAAAATGATAATTTAAAATGAAAAAATAATTAGCCCAACCATCTTAAGAAATTTTTAATTTTAACCTATCGTTTTGATTTATCTCTGGTGTCGAGAGCGGGACTCGAACCCGCACGTCCTTAACGGACACTAGGCCCTCAACCTAAAGCGTCTACCGATTCCGCCACCTCGACTTGTAATGCATTATTAATTTTATCTCTTTTTCTTGTTAAGAATATACTTTTTTCATTTTTATACATGTGCTGTATAATTTCTTTTGATGCTTTTTTGGCATAGACTAAGTTGTAACATCTTGTTGCTCTGCCAATTGTACCATCTACTCCAGCTAAAGATTTTATACTTTTTTGAAGCCAATTTAAGTATTCTTTACTACCGCAAACAAATTGTAGATAAAACATAAAACTACTTTTCCATCGTGGATCCCAATAACTATATGTGCTACCATCACCATCAAAATACCCTCGCAGAAAGTCAAAAAAATACTTATTTGGAATTTTTAATGGACCTAACGTCTTTGATTTATTGGGCTTGAGACCAATACTCAGAAGCCATCTATACAACACAACATCCCCAAATTGAACCCTGGTATGCCTCTGATCGTTGTATCCACTAGTTTTCCATCCAATTTTAACTTTAATACCGAGACATTTTTGGAAATTTTCTAATTGCTCAATATCTTTGGATGTCAATTCGATATGGCGTCCATCTTTTGAAAGGCAACCGTCTGCAGTTATTAGACCAACAGCATAAGCTAAATCGGAGGACCATTTTATTTCTCTGCTATTCATAATCTCAACACTCAGTGTCTACCATGATATTAACTCTTTTTAGCCTTATTGTCAATTTTTCATGCTTAAATTTTCTTCATATTATCATCATATAAAAAAAGCCCGTAATTTGCTATAAGCAACTACGGGCAAAACGATATCTTTTGTTAGTCGCATATTTCACACCTTACTAATGTTCGGCTCTACGAAGTAGGTGGAGAACCCTTCGACAAGTTCAGGACAGGCTTGAGACTTCATACTTCTCGACTTCGTTTCACGTAGTTTATCCTGAGCGAAGTCGAAGGGCTCGAAGAATAATTATGATGGTTTATGTACAAAAGTGCGAAATGCGTATTAGTTTACAATCGAAAAAAGTTTCAGTTATCTGCTGCCGGTAAGAACTGCAGCTTCAATATTCTTTGGAGACCAATAAATGGAAGCGGCTGCCATCAGCATCTGATCAAAATCTTTTTTGTTTAGAGAATCGATTTCCCTAACCAGATTTTTATTTGCCACCCAAAATATTTCTTCAACTTTATCAAAAACTTCTTTTTTGCTTTGTGCCGAAATGCTCAAGATGCATAAGTTATCTTCATCGATAAATGCCGTTACCTTATCCACTAAAGCTTCTGATTTCTGCCTGAGATCTTGGTAAATATCAGCAAAAACAGCCAACTTACTCTCAGAAGTAACTGCATAAGACACCGTTCGTCTTTTCCATGGCTGATCAGCCCCGGGAGATAAGAATATAATTTCTGCTCCATTTTCGGTAGAACAACCTCTGAGATAGTTAAGTTTTTCCGGTGAGTCTCCATCAGTAGAAAACAATATGGGCATTTTTTCTTTAGAGGTAAAGCATTCAAAGAAAACTTTTGCCTCAAGCAACGTTAGCTCCCTTACGAATAGTTTTCTTGGATCCGAGCATGGCTTCCAGCCTTCCTTCCCATCCTTTCTTTCGAAAACATAATCGGAATCATTTGTGCTGGCAAGAGGATCCTTGGAATTTCTGGGATAAGTGTTACTAAGGTCATAGAGATCTTTACCCGTCCAAAGCACCTTATCTCCCGCATTATGGAAAACACCCTGTATCTGTTGTTCTAGAACACGGAATATGGGATTATTCTTAGTTTTTTCCAAGGCGCCAACATAATAGTTCCAGAAAGACCATGCAATGAGTACATTGTTTGATGTTTCTTCATCAACCATGTATTCACAAATCATCCTATCCCCACCGACTAGAGTTCTTTTGAAATACTTTGCGGGCTTGTAAAACGTTGGATATTCGCCTCTCCCGCTTATAGCCCTAAACTGATCCCAATTAAACCTAATTTCTCCGTCAGGAGTGGTCAGGTAACCATTTTCATCTTGAGAATCAAAAAATTTTACATACGCCCTAGCTATCTTTGAATCCTTGACACTCGGAATCATATTAATCCCCGTGCCAACCTTATCTTGCTTAGTTCTTGTTTCCATGATGCACCCTCCTCAAATATTCACTTGCCAATGAACATGACCCAACATTATATAACGCTTAAGCACAAAAAGCAATGAAGAACCGAGAGGGCATCATTAGCGCTTGCAAATATCAGCATGCTTATGGGATAATTAGTATTATGAAGAGCATAAGAAAAATGACATTCAAATCAATTACTTTAATTTTCGTTGTTCTATTAGTGCCGAAAATTGCTTTTGCCGATTGCACACTTGAAAGTTGCGGTCGTGGAGGAGAGGGGATAGCTTTTGAAAATATTTATGAGTTTTATGATTTTCTTTTTGCCGGACTTTTTTCTATTCTAGCAATTGTTATTTCTTTTTTTATTCTTACTAAGATAAGGGGGAGGCATAATAAATGACATTATCAATCATTTCCGCGCTTTTATTTACTATTTTAATAGAGGTTTGTATTGCTATAATTTTTGGCTATA
>MNYC01000056.1 GCA_001872945.1 bacterium CG2_30_37_16 | reverse complement strand
AGCAAATTAGAAGGGCTAACCGCCCTAAAAACAAACTTTTCCTTACTTAATTAACACTCTTATCAAAACTAGAGATAGTTTGATTTAAATAAATTGTTTTTCAACGGTCTCTGTAAAAAAGCGGTAGGAAAAACCTACCGCCTTAATTAATATCCTAGGTATGCCGATCGAACTAGGGTTGAGTTACTTTTAAAGTGATTATCAGTCAGGCAAAAATAATCTAACGCCAGCTTTTCTTTATCGAAATGAGCTTCGACAAAATCGCCACCATTATTTATTGTTTCGAGTAATTTTGTTCGATGTGTCTGATCCGGATAAAAGTTGAATTTAAAATAATGATATCTTGCTTCGATACAAGTAATGTTGTTTAAGGCATTCTCGGGCGCCATTTCCGTAAAAAACCAACCACTAAATTTATTGGATTGAATTTTGGACAAATATTTAGCGTCGTTTTTTCTAATTGTTATGCCGTATTCTTGCGCAAAGTACCGATAATCTAGAAATGCATTTTCTCCGTGTTCTTTCGGCAAATAAATTGGATAGCGTCCCCTTTTTATTTCGAACTCTAAAGTATCTTCGGTGAACCAAGTGTCTTCCATAGTAATAGTGTCGAATCCTAAAATATCAATAAAATAACAATACCATTCTAGAAGTTGTTTGTTGGGTTTAGTTGAATCAAAATTTAAGAAGTTCGGCAGACTACAAAATGATTCGGGCCATACAGTTACCTCCTTCAAATGTAAAGGTGCGTTACCTAAATTTGACTGCAAAAACTTGTCTATATTGTTCGAGTGATGTCTTTTTAAAAAGAGCAAATACCAATCGCAAGTTTATGGAATAATTATTATCTATTTTTCAAATATTTTCAATTATGGTATAATCAAGCAAATTATGGCTTAATATGGATGCAGTTCTAAAAAAAATGTTAGTATTGTTGAAGAGATTGGGGTACTTCTTAGTATTCTTGGGCGGAATGTTGGCTATAGTTTTTGGTCTTGCCGGTCTTATTTTGCCTGTGATACCCGGGTGGTTGCTTATTATCGTCGGTGTACTTATACTGGGCGAAAAAACGAGAATAAGTAAGTTTATTTTAAGTAAAGCGCCTAAACAAGTAAAAGAAATACTACTGAAGAAAAAAATAAAAAATGAACTTTTACAACAAGGAGATATTATGAACACAATCATTGTTATTTGTGCATTTAATGAGCCTTATATAGCCGATGTAATCAAAAACCTGGAATATAAATGGCCCATTATTATTGTTGATGACGGATCGAAAGAGACGCCGGTGCCGAATTTTAGAGAAAAAAATGTCCATGTTGTCAGACTAAAAAAAAACAGAGGCAAAGGCTATGCCATGAGATTTGGTTTTAAGAAGGCACTAGAAAAATATCCCTCAGCGAAAAATGTTGTCTTTGTAGATGCAGACCTAATTAACTTTAAACCCGGACATGTTGAGGCAATGCTTAAAGCCTTAGAATTGGCCGACATGGTGGTTGGAAGGTTTGGGCCGAATAAATTTCAAGATATTGCGAATTTCTTAATCCCTTTTCTTTCCGGTCAAAGAGCGGCCAAAACCATTTTTTGGAAAAGATTTTTTGGTAGAAACACAATTATAGATTTTGGGATAGAGACTTCTATTAACGCTTATGCTAAAACGAATGGCTGCACTGTTAAAAATATCATTCTAGATGGTGTTTCCCAGCACTTAAAAGAAAATAAGTACGGAATTAGCTATGGTATTAAAAAAAGATTTAAAATGTATAGACAAATCGTCTGGGCGCTGATTTATACAAACATTAGATTTAGGCTCAAAACCCGCAAATAAATGCTACTGCGGGTTCTTTTTTATTCTATTGCAGAAACAATATGCCAATTGAAACCCTTGGGAATATTTTTCTTAATAAGTTTGCTGTGGATTTTACTTTTAGAAAAAACTTTAGTACAAAGTACGCACTCTTTATTTTTGTTATAACCTTTATAAGTTACGACAGAAAATCCCTTATTTCTCATATTATCGGCAAATTCCCTACCTTTTTCGTCGGAATTTGGCGTGATATCAAAAACCCAGACCTTGGCCTTCTCTAATTTGTGCATTATTATCGGTGGAATATAGCTGCCCAAAAAAGCGGCAAGAGATACCAGTGCAATCGAAAAAAAGCTATTAATTTGTAGGATTTTTACAATAATTAGAAAATAAGTGAATGTTGAAATTGCTGTTAGAAGTGAAGCTAGAAAATGTTTGTTTCTGACAAAAAAAGCATTTTTTACTGTGCCCAGCATCACATCTAATAGTTTTAGTAAAAATACTTCAATCATGTTTTTCCTTTCCTATGCAAATTACAAAGAATATATTATATATTAAAAAAGCCAATTTGTCAAAGGTTTGGTTAGTTCTTTGTCCCTCAAAATCTTAAAGACCCTCAAAAGGTATTTTAATTATAGCAAATAGCTCATCTCTTTCGGTGTCGGGGTTACGTAATAATTGATCTTGTATGCTAATGAGGGTTTCAGAAATTCCCAGCTTCTGATTAAGAAGGGTTTCCTTAAAATATTTTAGATTTTTCTTAAATTCTTCTCTGTTGCTACCTTCTGCGTTTTTAGATTTTAAATTTTTATTAATCTCTACTTCGGGATCAAAAGGTTCATAGGGAAATTAGGCATCTTTATTATTGGATATAATGTGCAACATAGGATTTTCAAGTTGCTGCATGAATTCAATAGTATTTTTACGATCTTCATTCGTTAAATCAGTAACATTTTCTCTTGCCGTATTTAAAGAGGCCAGATCTTCTATATATTGAGAGAGGTGTTTATTGTAATCTGATTGTTGGATTTCCAGAGGTACGGTTTCTGTATTCAAAAAAGATTTTGCCTCATTTGTCTTTTCCTCTCCTTGCTGCTCGCCCTCTTTTTCCATAATATTATCCCTTTAATTTTTGGGCGTCGATAATTCTAGAAATTGCTAGGATGTAGGCTGCGGTTCTAAGGTCAACTTTGTAAACATCCGCTAAATCTAGAACATCTTTATATGCTTCTTGCATTTTCTTGGAAAGCATCTTTTGTATCTCTTCTTCATCCAGATAAAAACCGCTTTTATTTTGAGTCCATTCAAAATAACTTACAGTTACTCCGCCGGCATTAGCCAGAACGTCGGGGATGATTAGGATATCCTTTCTAAGCAAAATATCTTCAGCCTCTTTGGTAATCGGTCCGTTTGCCAGCTCTAAAATGACTTTCGCTTTTATTTTTTTGGCGTTTTCTAAAGTAATAGCGCCTTCCATGGCAGCCGGAATCAAAATATTCACGTCAAGTTCTAAAAGTTCTTCCGGTTTCAAATTCTTAGCGTCTTTAAAATCGGTTACTGCTCCGGTTTCTTTTTTATGAGAAAGCAAAAATGGGACGTCTATACCTTTTTCATTATAGACGGCACCCCTAGAATCGCTGACGGCTACAATTTTAAAGTTTTCATAATCAAAGTGAAGGATTTCGGTTGCATTGGCGCCCGCATTTCCAAACCCCTGAATGGCCACCGAAATAGGTTTTTTGAACTTAAATTTTTTTATGGCTTCCATTAAGACATAAATGCCTCCCTGCGCGGTTGCGGTGTCACGTCCTTTAGAGCCTCCAACTTCCACCGGTTTACCGGTAAATGCTGCGGGAACATGTTTGCCGGCAACTACCGAATATTCGTCTGCCATCCATGCCATAATTTGGGGGTTGGTATAAACGTCCGGAGCTGGTATGTCAACATCCGGACCAATGTCTTTAAAGACAGATCTAACATAAGCTCTTGAT
The DNA here is from genome assembly GCA_001872945.1 of bacterium CG2_30_37_16. Taxonomy (GTDB): domain Bacteria; phylum Patescibacteriota; class CPR2; order CPR2; family CPR2; genus GWC2-39-10. The sequence continues at coordinate 19,471 of MNYC01000056.1, read as the reverse complement.
ATTTTTTCTATTTCATTTGCTGATAATTCCTTGGGATTTACGGCAATGCCGCCCTTGGATCCTCCGTAAGGAAGATTTAAAACAGCAGTTTTAATTGACATCCAAAAAGAAAGCGCCTTAACTTCATCTAAGTCAACTCTAGGATGAAAACGAATTCCTCCTTTAAATGGTCCCCGACTATCATTGTGTTGGATTCGGTAGCCTTTTAAGATTTTAAGTTTTCCATCATCAGTTTTTAATGGTATTTGAACGTGAATTTCTTTTTTTGGGGTTTCTAAAATTTCTAGCTCTTCCCTATCAATCTGAAGGATTTTGCTGGCCTTTTCCAGTTGTTCAATTGCATCCAAAAAAGGATTGTTTTTCATTTCTGCTCCATATTATTTATATAATTTACCAAAGTATTTCATAAATTATAACACAAATTATGGGCAAAAGTCACTATTTGTGCTATAGTAACTTAAATTTAGGGAAATGTTCGTAATTTAACCATTAAATAAAGGAGTGGTGGTAAGTGACAGATTTGAGCAGGTTGAGCTTAGAGGATTAAAAGATTGTATTACTGAAATGGTTGAAATCAAATTATGGGGTCGGGATCGTCTTCAATCTCGAAGTTGTAGAAACAAATTTAGGCCAGATTCCTAAAAAACTCATTGAAGAATTGGAGGTTGAGGGTTGTATAAGTTTAAATCCTCATGGCGATTCTGGCGAGTATGTCTTAAAAGATTTAGCCAAAAAATATTTCGTCAAAGAAACCTCTGAGATTATTGAAGAGGACATTATCACGAAGAAGACGCCGAAAAACTTAGGCATTACTTTACCGCACGAAAAAGCTTATCTTACGATAAGGCAATCAGAGGTTTATGAGTGGTCTATGAAAATTTTTGGTGTGGGTAATACTTTTGATCGGCCTAATGGACGTAATGTTGACGGTAAAAAGATTTTTAATGATACCGTCAAGATATTGGTAGGCAAAGGTTGTTGGCAAAAAGAAACCATAAAAATCAAAAAGAGTCAAAGTATAATCAGAATAATAATTTTAAAACGAGAGTATGAGAAAGTTGAGTCACCTAAGAATCTAGCAAGACTCAGAAAATTTGGCAAGACGCCTGATGATGTCATTTTAAAATCGGAGATAAAAGATAACGAAGAATTGATATACGTCAATATCACCGATCTGAGTTTGCCTGCAATTCGGTTAAGAAAACTTAACGACCACCGTTCTTCTAGACGGTGGTCGTTAAGTTTTAGACGGTTTATTCTTCACTCCCCTTTCTCCGAAGTCTAGAATTCAAGTTATCATTTAAAGCCGCAAACTGGCCATAAACATATTAAAACCAATTTGAGACTTTATACCTTTGTCAAAGTTCAACTGACCTGAAATTAAACTATATTTATCTCAATTTGTGAAGATCAAAATCTTAAACGTTTATATATTTTATCCTTGCAAACAAAAATGACGCCTGAGAAGGCGTATTTTCATTTGGCTGGGGAGGAGGGATTTCCTTCGACAAGCCCAGGATAAACTTCTCATCCCTTCTTAATCAAAAATGTTTCGCAATCTCACCAAAATGGTGAGCTTGGGCTTCGGCTGAGCTCAGTCGAAGCCTCGAATCATGGCTGCCTAAATGCACTTTCTTTCGAACTCTTTTTGGAGTGGACTGATAGAATGATGAAAGCCTCCAGTTAGATTATTTGTGGTTTTTTGTATTTTGAAACCAGAACTATTTGATCAAGTTCTTAATAAGATTAACTAGAATCTCTTTATCGTTAGGTTTGCTAGAAGCAATAAGCAATGATAAGGCAACAAGTGCAGAATCATTGATTTTTCTTTGACCATTTTTTTTATACAAAAGGTGGTTTTTCTCCAGATAATAGATAAACACAATCGAAGCAATTCTTTTGTTGCCATCTATAAATGGGTGGTCTTTGATAATGAGGTAAATAATATTTGCCGCTTTGTCTTCATTGGTCGGATATAGATCCTCGCTGTCAAAAGTTTGATAAATTGCTCCGACAATACCTTTGAGTTTGTTGTTCGATTCTCGCCCAAAGAGCTTCTTGGAGCCAAGGACGATCTCTGGATTGGATTTAAGCTCTGAAATAATGCTTTTTATCTCATCGTAACTTAAAGAATAAGACTCCTTTCTGGTGCCTTGAATAATTGGGATTTTGTTTTCATCATATTGTTCCAATAGAATCAGAGAGCTGGTATAGTTTGAGACCAAATCAAGCAGTTCTTTTTCCTGGCCGGAAAGCAGAGCTCTTTTTGAATTCTCGGATATAAAAGTAATAGTTTGTTTTAACTCCTCAAGCTTGCTTCGAGTCTCTTTTAATCTTTCTTGATTTAAAGAATAGCCTTTAACCAAATAGTCTTTGAGTACACTACTAGCCCAAATTCTAAATTGAGTACCTCTTTGAGATTTAACACGATAACCAACGGAAATGATAACATCAAGGTTATAAAATTCGATTTTTCTTTGAATATAGCGATCTCCTTCTTTTTGAACTGTTGCAAAATTTGCAACAGTTGAAGGTCTTTCGAGTTCACCTTCATCAAAAACATTCTTGATGTGCCTAGAGATTACGGACTTATCTTTGTTAAATAATTCCGCCATCTGAACTTGAGTTAGCCAAACGGTTTCATCTCGAAGTTTAACATCAATCTTAGTGCTTCCATCTGGGGCACTGTATAATACTATTTCTCCTTTATTTTCGTTTTTCATCTTCAAAGCCTTTTTATATATCTATTATACCTCAAAGCTAATATTTTTTCATATTAACTTGTGATTAGTTGTCCAAGGTAAAATGGCAGCCAGGTTAGAGCTGAGTGTTCGAATCCCCTTTCCCACAACAACATTTTGTGAGTAAATCACCTATTTTTATAAAAAATAATTGAACTCAAAAAAGACCCATTTTGAGGTCTTTTTAACTTTCAGCCGGGATGCGTCCCCTTTGGCTGGGGAGGAGGGATTTCCTTCGACAAGCCCAGGATAAACTTCTCATCCCTTCTTAATCAAAAATGTTTCGCAATCTCACCAAAATGCTAAACTTGGACTTCGGCTGAGCTCAGTCGAAGCTTCGAATCTTGGCTGGGGAGGAGGGATTCGAACCCCCGATGCTGGGACCAGAACCCAGTGCCTTACCGCTTGGCGACTCCCCATTGTCAGAAGTCAGGAACCAGTCAACAATAAACAATAAAACAAAAATATTCAATTGACTTAAGTATTTTATAGGAAATTAGGATTTTTTTCAATATTTTGTTGGAAATTAAAAAAGCGGGGGTAATTTTGTAGGACTATCCCCCCGCTTTAATTTCAGGTTATGCACGAACAGTTGGCTTTTCTATTATAGCATTTTTTTATGAGGACTGACTGAATTTGCAGGATATGATCTGCGTCCATGGTTGCTTCTATCATACCGGTTGGTGCAATTTCACAATCTTCAACAGGGAATATTTCCATGCCATTATCGGTTAATGCTTTAATGGCAACCATGATGTCAAACGCTGTTAACTCAGCAGCCATTGGTAGTACCGGAACTAGTTTTAATTTTAGCACTTGCATGCCTCGTTCATTTGCAATTCCAATGGAATGGCCGTATTTTTCTAATGATGTTATCTCAAGCGATTCCGGTAAATGAAATATCTCATTTTGCTTGTTGATCTTAATTTCAGTATATTTTGAGTAGTCCTTTGTCTCTGGTGTGCACATAAAAAATCACTCCTCTTTTAAGATACTGGATTAACTGACAAATAAGATTATAACAAAAAATTAGAGATTTGTAAATGATTGGTTGTATTATAGTGCGTCGATTGCTTTTTTAATTCGTGTGAGAGAAACTTCTTTTGGCAGCGCCCACAATAGTTCCGCCGGACTTGGTGAGGTTTCGGAAAATGAAAGAGAATATCTTATAGGCCAAAAAACATCGCCATTTGCCATACCATTGTCTGCGACAGCTCCGGCAAGTATGGTGCTAAAATCTTCTGTGCTTTCCGGCCACCGGCCTAAAGACGAAAGCTTATTGCAGGCAGCTTCTAATCCTTTTTTGGTAGTTTCTGCAGTACTTTTTTTAAAGACCAATTTTTGTTTATCCAGTCTTCCTTCATTAAAGAAATAATCGGTTAGCTCAGGTATTTGGGATAAGTATTTTAGGCGGTCTCTAATTAGTAGCATTATTTTGTTTAGATATTCTTGGTCAGATTTAACGTTCATTTTTTCAAAATAAGGCTTAGATAAATCAACGATTTCATTAATATCTTTCTTTCTTATCCAGATACCATTTAGCCAATTAAGTCTTTCGATATCAAATATAGCATTGGACTTTTGCATTCGGCTTAAATCAAATACATTAATCAGTTCTTCTAATGAATAAATTTCTTGTTCATTACCGGAGGACCAGCCCAAAAGAACCAAAAAATTAATTAAAGCCTCTTTTAAATAACCCATTTCCCTGTATTCGTCTATGGAAACAGCACCGTGTCTTTTGCTTAATTTCTTCTTATCCGGAGTTAATGTTAAAGGAATGTGACCAAATTTCGGCGGAGTATTGCCCAAGGCCTCATGAATTTGAATTTGAATCGGTGTATTGGAAATATGATCTTCTCCTCTTATGACATGTGTAATTTTCATGAGAAGGTCATCAATTACAACTACAAAATTATATAAAGGCATGCCGTCGGATCTGACCAAAACCGGATCACCGTAATTTGACATGTCAATTTCGACATCGCCTTTAACAAGATCATTAAATTTAACTTTCTCAGGCTTTATTATAAATCGAACAGTAAATGGCATACCCTCTTTAATGTTTGCCTCAACTTCTTCTTTCGATAAATTTTTGCATTTTCCCGAATACTTTGGAGCGGCAATTCCCTTTTCTTTTTGCTTGCTTCTCTCCTCTTCCAATTCCTCAGTCGTGCAAAAGCATTTATAAGCTTTTCCTTCGTTTATTAGCATATTAATATATTCGTCATAGGTATTTAATCTTTCCACTTGCCTATAGGGTCCAAAACTGCCTTTATAGCCGTCCCCTTCTATCGTTGGCCCTTCGTCCCAAGAAAGTCCGAGCCAATCCATACTTTTTAAGATGTTTTCTTCAGATTCCTTTGTTGATCTGGATTGATCTGTGTCTTCCATCCTAACTATAAAAGTGCCGCCACTTTTCTTCGCAAATAGAAAATTAAACAGTGCCGTTCTGGCATTACCTATTTGAAATTTTCCTGTTGGTGATGGGGCTATTCTAACCCGTATGTTACTCATAAAAATCTCCAGTGTGGCTAATTATAGTCTAAAAAAAGTTCTATTTCAATGTATGCGTACATGGTGAGTGCGTTGCTATGCATGGTTATTGGCAGATAAAGAATCATTTTTTATAGTTGATATTGTTTTTGGTTTTGTGAGTATTCTATATATTTCCAATATGATGGCAAAAATAATGATACCCGTTAGAATAACGATCCAGTCAATAAAATTAAGAGGAGCTGTTGCAAATAATTTATTAAAGATTGGGTTATAGGCAACATTTAATAACAGAAATAAGGAAAAGAGGTTAGCTTTGATGAGTTTTTTATTTTCTCTAAAGCCTTTGAAGATGCTGCTAAGCGGTGCTCGACAGTAATAAGAATTAAAAAATTGGGCTAAAACTATGCCGGCAAACGTAGCCGTAGTTGCATGTTGGTATAGATAATCATTGGTTGTTAATTTTGTGCCCCATTGCCAGCCCCCATTAACTAAAACGAAAGTAAAAAAGGCAACTGCAAAAATTCCCGTCATAAGACCGACAAATATCATATCCCGCATCATTTGTTTATTAAATATTTTCTTTTTTTGATTCCTTGGCGGTTTATCCATAACGCCCGGCTCTTCGGGGTCCAATGATAAGGCAAGCGATGGGGGTATGTCAGAACCCAAATCAATTACAAAAATTAGGATAGGCGTAAGTGCAGTAACTCCCAGAGGAATACTTAAAACAATTGAAAATAGTTCTGAAAAGTTATGTGAAAAAACATATTTTATGAATTTTTTCATGTTTGAGTAAACAATCCTTCCCTCTTTTATAGCAGAAATTATAGAAGCGAAACTGTCATCAGTTAAAACAACTGAAGCTGCTTCCTTGGATACATCAGTTCCCGTAATTCCCATGGCTATACCAACGTTAGCTTTTTTTAAAGCCGGGGCGTCATTTACGCCATCTCCGGTAACTGCAACAATATTTTCCAGTTTTTGAAGCAGTTTGACGATCCGCATTTTATGTTCCGGGGCAACCCTTGAGAAAATGGCTGAGTCATTGTTTTTTAAAATGCTTAATATTTTAGAGTCAGATAAATGATTTAACTCTGTTCCTGTTACGATTGTTAAGTTTTCTCCCAAGCCAATTTTTCCGGCAATTGCTTGACCTGTTAAGGAATAGTCCCCGGTTACCATAAAAATTTTTATACCTGCTTTTTTAGCAAGCGCAACTGCATATTTAACTTCTTCTCTGGGAGGATCAATTATGGCAACAAGGCCTAGGAATATTAAATCTTTTTCAATTTCCTTGTCTATATAATTATTTTTCTTCCCTATCGGTTTATAGGCAATAGCTAAAACACGCATGGCATTACTGGCATATTCGTTATTTTTATCTTCTATTTCTTTTATTATTGTTTTATTTAGTGTAGCTTCCTTGCCGTTTAGCCAGATCTTATTACATATTTTAATAATTTCCTGAGGCGCACCCTTTGAAAAAATAAAGTATTGGCTACCTGCTTTATTAACAGTTGACATTTTTTTTCGTTCGGAAGAAAAAGCAATTTCAAACTTTTCCGGAAATTTTTTGTCAAAATCTTCTTTTTTTATACCTGCTTTTTCGGCCATCATAATGAGAGCACCTTCGGTTTGATCACCAATAACTTCCGTTTTATTTTTATACCTATTTAAATGAGCATTATTACATAAAACAGCTGCCTTTAAAAATAGGTCAAGATCATTTAATTCCTTGGTAGATATTTTTTTACCATTTTGTTGAAATTCTCCACCAAGGTTGTAACCAACACCCTTAATGTGGTAGCTTTGGTTATTAAAAAAAACTTCCTTAGCTGTCATTTCATTTTTTGTAAGAGTGCCGGTTTTGTCCGTGGCAATGGCAGTGATGCATCCCATTGTTTCAACAGCGGACAGTTTTTTAATTATAGCCTTTTTTTTAGCCATTCTTTGTACTGCTATTGCCAAAACTAGGGAAATAGTTGCCGGTAAGCCCTCGGGTACTAATGATGCAGCAATGCCAATTGTAAACTTGATATTTTCTAGTAGGCCATAGTGCATGAGAAAACCGATTATAGCGATAACAGAAGAAAGACCAAAAATTAGCTTGCTAACAATTTTACCAATATGAGTAACTTCTACCTGTAAAGGGCTGAGTTCAGTCTTTAGATCTGTAGTCAGATGGGCTATTTTGCCAAATTCGGTATTCATTCCTGTGCCCACGACTAGTGCAATGGCATTTCCGGTAGATACACTCATACCCATAAAAACCATGTTGTCAATCTCTGTTACTGATAGGTTCTTTTCCTCAATAATATCGGAAAATTTAATTTGCGGCTCAGATTCGCCTGTTAAGGCAAAATCATTAGTGTATAGACTATTTGTTTTAATTAAACGCGCATCTGCCGGAATCTTATTTCCTTCTTCTAAAACTAAAATATCTCCCTGTACAATTTCCGAAACATCTATAATCTGCTGGCTATTATTTCTTACAACAGTTGTTTTCTGAGGTACCATTTTTTGAAGGGCTTCAATAGCTTTTTCGGCTTTAAACTCCTGAAAAAAAGAAATAGTGGCATTTAAGACAACAATTCCCGCAATAACAGCCCCTTCAATTAATGAGCCTAAGACAAAACTTAAAGTGCTGGCAACAACCAACATTAATGCCAAATAATCGACAAACTGCATAAAAAAGACCTTAATCAGAGATGTTTTCTTTTTTGCCTCTATCTTGTTATATCCAAATTCGGCAAGTCTTTTTCGGGCTTCATCACTACTTAGTCCGGCTAAAGATGATTTGTATTCTTTTAACAAATCATCAATGGATCTGTTGTAAAACATTACTGACTAAAATCCTTTCTTTTTGGTATTTGTTTTTGGCCTCTTTGTTTAATGAGGTATTTGTCCGGATCTAAGTCTAGATCGCAAAAGTCATCGACTTCTTCTAAAAGCCGCCCCGATGTGCTTCGTCCAAAAGAAATTACTTCCGCTCTGACGCCCTCTGCTTTTGCGTGGGCAAGTAAAAGCTCGTAGTCGCCATCACCAGAACAGAGAACGACGGCATCTAATTTTGGTGCCATTTTTAATATATCAACTGCAATGCCCACATCCCAGTCGCCTTTTTTGACGCCCGAAACAAAAACTTGTAAATCTTTAGATTTTACTTCGTATCCTTGGTTTGCTAGAGCATCAAAAAAACTTTGTTCGTCAGGCATCTGGGCTTTTATGGTGTAAGCAATGGCCCTTACCAGTTGCCTATTCGCAACCGCAGTTTTTAAGATTTCTCCAAAGTTTACCTTTGCCGAGTAAAGCGCTTTGGCCGAGTAGTATAAGTTTTGGACATCTACAAAAACGCCGACTCTCTGTGCTGGATTTTTCATTTTTTAACTCCTGTAATTATTATTTTATTATTATTTATAGATACATTATTTATTGTAGCACCTTCATTAATTTTAGAAGAGATGCTTTTATTTATCATTTCCTCAAAACTTCCTTTTAGAAAATTAGCTGGTATACCAAACGCCTTAAAATTGGTAACCTCTAGTTTTAGATTTCCGCCGTCAGCTTTAGGTATTACATTCGCTTCACCGGTATATGTAAAATATGCCTTTCCCGTGTAGGATAAGAGAATTTTTTCATCATTTATTTTGATATTGGGCTTTGCAATATTGGGAAGAAGACCGGAATTTAAATTATTTTGCAGGTCTTGGCCAGATAAATTTAAAGTAAAATCTTTAGTAGTATTTTGCGAAGGAGATGAACTATTAAAAGATAAATTTAAAGATTGGGCGGCATTGTTTGTTTTAAATTCTTTTCCAATTTTATTAAAAATTCCCAAACCAATTATGCTAAGGACAAAAACCATAATAAAAATAATAGAAAAAACTTTTTTCATTTTAAAAACTTATGTTGCCGCCCGGCAAATTTATTTCTTCCCAATTTTCGAAATCATCTTTTTTAAATGCTGTTACTTTGCTTGTTTTCTCCGTATCCGAAACGATATATTCTACTTTTCCGCCTGTCCCTGATGTTCGATTGTAATGGACTTTTTTGTCCATGATCATTGGTTTTGTTGTTCTCTCCAGCTTTAATTCACCAATCGGTGTTTTAAAAAAGATTTTTTCTACAGTGCCATTGCTACTATGGCCAATGTCGTCTTTAAATTCAATTTCCTCTTTCTCTTTTTTTGAAATTCCGAACTTTTCATCGATGTTATCCAATAGATCCAACCATTTTTCTTCAACCATAAAACTCCTTTCTTAAAAAGAATAGCATATTTTAGGAAATTTTTCTTTATTTTATGGAGAAAGCAATTTTTTGGAGTTCCGAATCGTAAAGGGAATTGCTAGTTATGGTAAATAACTTTTTATTGAATATAAAAACGATTTTACCTTTAACATAACAATATGTTGTTTCTTTTTCTAAAACGCAGCTCCAGAGATCCCCGTCAGTTTTGTCGTCCTTTAAGTTTGTGTATAAAGTTTCGGTATTTTCAACGGCGGTTTTTTCTTGGATAACAGTTAGATCTTCTTTTTCGTCAGTGTATTTGGGTAGGTAATAATATTTAATTACGTATTTTTCTTCATCACCGTATGAGGCTCTGGGCGAATATCCTTCCGGAATATAGTCAGGTTTTTTTAATTCGAAGGAAAGTTTGGAAATTGCGGCACTCAAATCGTATTTTGGAGGAGGAGTGTTGCCTTTGTAATAAACATAAAACGCACCGGCAATAACAAGGAATAGCGAAATGAAGATCATAGTGAAAATCAACCAGAAATGCTTACGTGATTTTAATCCTTTCTTCTTTTTGCCAGCTTGTTTGACATTTTTATCTTCTTGAACAAGTTTAGTGATCGGTATTTCATTTTTTGTTTTTGGACTTTCCTCTTGCTCGTTCTTGATTTCCGGTTCTTTTAGACCAAAATATTGTTGGTTTTTGGCAATACCATCCATGTTATTTTTAGGTCCAAGAGGCGTCGGATTGTCATCTATAATGCTTGAATCAATGAAATCTTGTGCATATTGTTCCAGTTCTTTTTCGTCCCTAACAGTTATAGGTTCTTCATTTTTGACATTTTCCATAGTCGGTTTTTTCTCTTCAGTGTCTGGTAATTCTGGGATGCGCGGGGTATTTTCTTTTTCAGTCTTTAACTCAGAATTGATATCCTTAAAAACAGTTCTTGCATAAAGAGATGCTTCGTCTAGGGGTTTGGTTTGTTGGTCAATTTCTAATGATATTTTCTCGGATGTTTCGATTCTTTTTTCAATAACTTGAACTTCATTTTGAATATCAATTTCCTTTAACGTCATTTCTAAAAGATCAGCCAAGGATTCTGAGGGTATTTGAGGTTCCTCAATTTTAGGAGGATCTTCATTATTTTGAGCAGTCTGGTTAGGTGATATATGGATAAGGTAGGGATCAATATCTTCTTCGTTAATGATAACAGGCTCATCATCATTTTTCTCGGAATCTTCCTCAGTATTATTCGCCGTAGGGGTAATTGTAACAAATAGATTGGCGGGACCCGTTAGAATAGCCGTGGGCTCGGTCTTTTTAGGCGTTATAGTTATTGGAACGCTACTAGCATTTATATTTCCTTCTAAGTCGCTAATGCGCATATTCTCGATTGCCTGTTGAGAATCTTCAACTCCGTGATTGGTTTGGGAGTTCGTTTCGGCAATGTCATTACTTTTTTTGCCACAGGCAGCGCAATAAAAGTCATCTTTTAAAACGACATAACTGGTTGCGCCGCAATTTTTACAGATAAAATTTTTACCCTCCATAAATATCTTTAGGGCTTAAAGCCCATTCCTTTCTTAAACTGATTCTGTTTATTCATCTTTCCCTGTCATATATGGTTTTAAATAAAGATCGGTTGCCAGGTTTTTATGATAAGGAGAAAAATTTTGATCCTCATTCCCTATATTATCATAAGTAAAATTATATGCCATATTTACCTTAGAACTGGCATAATCTGCCATCCATAAAGCTACGGCTTCAATTGTTTTGGGTCTTACGGGTGCGCCAAATTCTAATTCACCGTGGTGGCTAAGTAATAAGTGGATAAGTTCATCCAGTTTTTCCGGGTCAAAGTCCTTGGGAGCAATTTTACCGATATAAGCAGTTCCCATATAAATATGACCAAGCAGTTTTCCTCGATCATTCATGGTTATGGTTGTGGAAATGTCATATTCAAAAATCTTTCCAAAATCGTGCAAAATAGCGCCCGTGAATAGGAGGTCCTTTCGCATTTTCGGATATCTTAGAGTTAAACTTTCGGCCAAAACTAAGCAATCTAGGGTATGTTCCAAAAGGCCGCCGGCATAGGAATGATGAACGGTATAAGCTGCCGGAGCTTTCTTAAATATTTCCCTGATATTTCGATCGTCAAAAATTGTTTCCAAAAGATTTTTAAAATCTTTATCGTCAATTTTATCCATAAACATGGTAAGCTGACTAAACATTTCTTCGGAATTCTCCCTTGAGACCTGCAAAAAATCTGAAACTTCATATTCATCCGCTTTAAGCATGCTCGTAATTGTCATCTGAAGGCTATTGCTAAACGTATCAATATTTCCGGAAATTAAGAATACATCGCCTTCTTTTCCTTCCCCGCAGTTGACGAGATTATCACTCCAGATTTTCCCTTTCATGGTTCCTGTTTTATCACCAATTATGATATCTATATATTGTTTATTGTTTTTTGATGTTAGAGTTCGATAAGATTTAATAGCAAAAGGCTGGCCTTTTACTTGGTCTCCTTCTTTTAAGTCTTTAATAAAAATTTGCTTAAAAAGATTATTTGTCATGTTTCAATTATGAAGAAAAAAAGCAATTTCGGCAATAACTATTTGTTAAATTTATTTATTATGTCCTCAAATTTTAAGTCGGTTTTAGCGAGAATTTCTTGCTCCAATGCGGCAAGAGCTGGAAGTTTTTCTAGGATGATTTTTTTTGCTTCGGGATATTTTTCGATCCAAGAAAAACTTCTGTCTTCTAGTGATATAACCTTGTCTGACGCAATTTTATCTGAATGAAATAAGACTTTTTCCTCTATTGCCTCTGGTTTATTTGTAGCATCAGTGATATTGGCTAGTGCGTGTTTTTTTATCATTCCGGAAAGCTCCCTTATGCCTCGTCTTTCAAGAATATCGGCTGTTAAAAACCCGTGATTACGCTCATTGCGGCCGATCATTATTTTATCTAAATCGTGAAGAAGCGCCGCTGATTTTAAAGCTTCTAAATCAATTTTATCGCCTCTTTTTTCTAGTCTTTCTCCCAAAAAAACACAAATCTCAGATACTAGCTCCATATGTTTGATAATTGGCGCAGGAATATTGTATTCTTGCCATATTTTCTCGCATTGTTTTTTGGTGGGTATCATAATTATTTAGATAAAATACTTCTTTTATAGTCGTCTAAGTTGTCGAGCGCAATGCCTATGCCTTTTGCAACGCATAAAAGAGCATCATCAGCAACTATACAAGGTATTCCGGTAGCTGTTGTTATTAGTTTATCAATATTTTTAAGTAAAGAACCGCCGCCGGTCATGACCATACCCCTGTCAATAACATCTGATGCTAGTTCCGGAGGAGTTTGCTCTAAAACGGCTCGAACTGCCAAAATAATTTTGTCAAGCTCATCTCTCATTGCTTCGGTAATTTCATGGGAACTTACAGCCACAGTTTTGGGTAGTCCGGCTATCATGTCCCTTCCTCTAATTTCCATTTCTTTGTTCTTTTTTTCGTGAATTGCGCTACCTATTCCAATTTTGATTTCCTCAGCGGTCCGGTCTCCAATAGCAAGGCCGTATTTTTTTCGGATAAAATCGGAAATTGATTGATCTATTCTGTTGCCGCCAACTCTTACAGAATTTGCGGCAACAATACCACCCAAAGATATGACGGCAACTTCGGTGGTTCCCCCGCCGATATCAATAACCATATTTCCGGCGGCAGAATCTATTGGGATTCCGGCTCCAATAGCGGCGGCAACCGGTTCCGGTATAATAAAGGCTTCCCTTGCTCCGGCTTGCTTTGTAGCGTCAATTACTGCCCTTTTCTCGGTAGAAGTAACGCCTGCCGGAACTGATACCATTATTTCGGGGCGAAAAATTCTAATATTTCCGCTAACCTTGTTAATAAAATATCGAATCATTGCTTCGGTTACCATATAATCTGCTATAACACCGTCGCGCAATGGTTTATAGGCCTTAATAGAATCCGGGGTTTTGCCAACCATCTGTTTTGCTTCTACGCCGACTGCCAAAATTTTTTGATCGTCAGAAATAGCAACAACCGATGGCTCGTTTATTACTATGCCCTTCTTGGGAAGATAAACCAAGACATTAGCCGTTCCTAAGTCTATTCCAATTCTTTTTATAAGCATAAAGATAAATCCTTAAATCTTGATTATCTTATCATTATTCTTTAGGATTTTAAAGTAATTAAATTAGAGGCGACGCGACTGATGTTTGCGCCCAGATCAACCAATTTTCCTTCAATGTTTTCATATCCGCGATCTATAATGTCTATATTATTTATAATTGATTCTCCCTGAGCGGTTAGAGCGGCAATAATTAAAGTTGCACCGGCTCTAAGGTCTAGGCTGTCGATATGAGTACCGTAAAGAGGTGTGGGGCCGTCGATATTTGCAAATTGGGAATTTTTGATTATAACTTTTGCACCCATTTTTTCCAGCTCGTGGAGGTAGCCAAGTCGGCCTTCGAATATTGTTTCGAAAACTTCACTTATTCCTTCAGCTTGAGTCATAAGGATAGAAAAAGGCGCCTGCAAGTCTGTAGGAAAGCCTGGGTATTCTTTTGTTTGAATTTTGACCGGTTTTATGAAAGTGCCCTTTTTGATGTGAAGTTTATTTCCTTCAATTTCATATTTAACGTTAGCCTCTCTAAATTTAAAAAGTAAAGCATCGTTATGACTCGAGTAAAAGTCATTGATAATAATTTCGCTATGACATGCAGCAGCGGCAATAGCAAAAGTTCCTGCCTCAATTCTGTCCGGCATATTTTTAATATTCGTTCCATGCAGACTGGTTGTGCCTTTAATTTTAATGATATGATTATCGATCCACTCAATATCCGCACCCATTTTGTTTAAAAACTCGATTAAAATAGAAACTTCGGGCTCGCAGGCAGCCAGCTTAATAACAGTTTCACCTTTAGCATAAACAGCGGCCATAATAGTATTTCCCGTAGCAAGAACGCTAAAATTTATATTGATGGTGGTGCCAGTAGGATTACCTTTTTCGATTTTATAGGATGATTCTTTCTCCGTTACGTTATAGCCTAACGCCCTATAAGCGTCGAAATGGTAGTTTAGAGGCCTTTTTCCGATCACACAGCCGCCGGGATAAGGAATTTGGCAACTATTGAATTTGTTAACTAGGGGTGCCGCAAGCATGATAGATGCTCTTAATTTGCCAACTAACTTTTCCGGTAATTCGCAGCTTTTTAAAGTCGTGGGGTCAATTGTTAGTTCGTTGTTTGAAAAATCAACTTTTGCACCCAGAATTTTTATGATATCCAAAATGTTTCTGATATCTAAAATGTCTGGCACATTAGTAATAGTGCTGGGGCTGTCTGCAAGCAAAGTAGCCGGAATCAACTGAAGAGCGGCGTTTTTAGATCCGCTAACATCTACTTCACCTTCTAATTTATTTGGGCCATGTATAACAAATTTTTCCATAATAGGCATATTATACAAGATAATTAATAGCTTGTCCACTTGTTAATTAGTCGGACATCATTTATAATTAACCAATCCACATGAACATAAAATTAAAGCATATTTATCTTTGTTTATCATATTCATTTCTGGCGCTATCTTTTATTGCGCTTACCTATGTTCTAATAAACTTGTCTCAAGGCAACCATTTTGATTTCAAATCAAGAACATGGAAACAAAATGGCATGTTTATTTTCTCTTCCAAACCGGCGGGTGCCAGTATTTATATTAACGATAAGTTATCTAAATACAGAACCGGATCAACCATGATTATGAGGAAGCTAGATATATTTAGCCCAGGCGAGTATGACATTAAGGTTACGAAAGACGGCTACATATCATGGAATAAAAAGTTGGTTTCAGAGGCAGGACTCGTAACTTGGGCAAATTATATTTGGTTAATAAAGAAAGACATTGGGATTAAGGAACTTACTTCCGGGCAAAAAATAACCAGAGTTTTTCCAAGCCATGATAGCAAAAAAATCATTTTAGAGACAATAAATAGCGGTGGTAGTTCTTTTTATGTTTATGAAGTGGACAGTAACAGACAAATTCAAATTATTGGAAAAGAAAAAATCCCACTGGGCACTAAGGTTAATAATTTCATTTGGTCAAATAATGATAATAAAATTATTGTAGATGCAATGGTATCTGGAACAAAAAAATACTTTATTCTATCCGGCAAGGACTTTGCAGATGTGTCGAATTTGACAGATTTATTTAATTTAGATTTTTCATCTCTAACATGGAGCGCAAATTCCGAGGATGAAATTTTTTGTCTCAAAAATGACAGCTTGCATAGAATAAATTTATCCGAAAGAAGCATTACTGCAGCAATTGTTGATAAGGTTTTGGTTTTTAACATCGTGCCTAAAGATAAGAATAAAATCCTTTATATTAGAAAAGACCCTAAAACACTAGAAACTGCTTTGTGGCAAACAGACGTTAGTGGTAATAATAAGTTGATTATTATTGAAGGGCTAAGTCCTGAAGAAGCATATGGTATTTATGCTTATGGTAATTTAGAAAAAGTGGCACTGATCTCCAAAAAAAGCAAAAATATTACAGTTATGGACATGAATGACAAGAGCAAAGAATTGGATTTATCAAAAGAAGCAACCTTTGCCGAGTGGTCCGAAAATGGTAAACGTCTATTATATGGTAATAACAGAAGTGTTTGGTCCTACGATTTTGATAAGAAGAAAGAATATAAGGTTTTTGAAGGAGATATAATTTCCGCTCTTTGGTATCCGGATAATGCTCATGTGGTTATTCAATCTAGAAATGATAATATTCTCATTGAATTTGACGGTGCTAATAGAACAAATTTAGCCTCGAGTCCTATTTCGAGGTTGATCTTTACCGGTGATCATAAGACTTTTTACTATATTGACGATAACGGAAACCTTATCCAGCTTGACGTTAGTTAGGAATAAAATATTTCTTTAATTTAGTGAAGAATGAATCTTGTTCAGCCGGCAAATTCTGAGGTTTTTTGACAGGTTCTTTTGAAGGCGTATTTTTTATTATGGTTATTTCTTTTGGATATGTTTGATTAAAGCGGACAATTAACCTTTTCCAACTAGTCCCCGGAGGCGTACAAGTCATAAGAGTTAACGTTGGTGTGCTGGTTTGATTTAATACTGCCACGTCGGTTGGGGCTACAATTTTCTTTTCATAAACGGTATATTCCCAAACTAGGCCGTTATAATAGATGGTTGCCGTGTCGCCTATTTCTAGTCTGTCTAAAATACTAAAAACGTAATTATAGTTACCCATTTCCCACCAATAATTTGAGCTGTGGCCGGTGATAAATATATTCCCGATCTCTCCGGGTTTGGCGGTTCCTGCATAATGCACAACCCCCGTTCGTAGCCCTTCTTGAACATCTTTTTCCACACGTGATTCAATAAAAACAATTGGAGCATCAACTTTAAGTTTGTTTACGATTAGTTTACTCTCGGATGTTGGCGCTTTTGTTTGGAGAATCGGGGCAGGTTTTGGCTTGGTTTTACTTGTCTCTTTGCTGATAGAAATACCATGATTTAGATGAACTAACCTGTAGTAATACATAGGGGCGTTCATGGCAAAATAAAGGCCAATAAAAAGTATGATGATCGATAAACAATATCTGGCCAGCCGTTTAGTATTGGTCTTTTTTAGCTTCTTTAAAAATTCTTTTTTAGGTTTTTCAAATTCAACTTTTGGAAAATGAAAACTAAAGTCAAACCCCTCTTCCTCTTTTGCCTCTTTTTTTGAAGGTCCCTTGATATTTATAGGGTGTTCTTTAGGGGGCTCATGATGAGTAGAATGCGGAATAGCCTCATTTTTACAGGGGTTTAAAAGAGATTTGTATTTATCGGGTATATAATTGTCGAATGAAGCCGAAGAATCATTGTCGTCTTCAGGTTCAATATTTCGTCTGATCATTGATTTATCTGATCCTTTAATATATAATTATCATCGATTGCCGGGGTGGTGAAATGGTAAACACGCACGACTCAAAATCGTGTGCCTTTGGCTTGAGGGTTCGAGTCCCTCTCCCGGCACCAGATTCTCCGGCGATTGCCGGATCACTGTAAACTTTCTTGCAATTTAAATTACGATATGGAAGGGGCGAGAAGTTCATGCTGAGCTTGTCGAAGTAAGTCCCTCTCCCGGCACCAAGTTAACAAGCGAAATTATACCATAAAATTATATAAAAATCAAGTATTTTAGAATAAATCCGCTTCTTTTTCTAGTTTTTGCATTCCCCTCGGAATGTTTTTTATAATGTCAATTTTCGTGATTTTCGGATTAGTTTCTATGGCGAGATCCGTGGCATATTTAAAAAGTAGTATGGCGGTAGAGACAGATTCAAGGGTGTTTTTTGCATTTTGCGACAAGAAAGATGCAATAATTCCCATTAGCACATAGCTGAAGCCATTATTAAAACTACCCGGGGTAACTACCAACTTATTGTCTCCGGCAACCAAAATTTCATCTCTACCATTATAAATTATGTAAATGCTTAGTTCATTGGATAAATTCAACAGATTCTCTCTTATTAAAATATTATTATTTTCTGTAATCTTTTGTCTATCACCTATTGCTTCCGATAGGCTAAGGAGCTCCCCTAGGGTTAAGGAAACTATTACAGTTTTTTGTTCAAATAGCTTATTTAGTTTAACGTTTGCCTTCTTTAATATGTTTATGCCAATTGTGAGGGCGCTTATACCGCTTCCGGCAACAAATGTGTTACATTTTATTGTAGAAATAATATCCCAAACTAAATGCATGGTTTCTGCATTTTGACTTATACCCGGACCAATAAAGGTTAGATTTACTTCTTTTGAAAAGTCATTAATTATTGGAAAGCTGTCGGTTGATAAACTGCCGGACAAAGTTTCGGGCAAAGGCAAAGAAATTTCTTTAGGTATATGTCCTTTGTATATATTTTCTAAAGATTTTGGATATCCGAAAGTTATAAGACCTGAGCCAGCTTTAAAGGCACTTTCAATTATTTGAACAGGAATATCTATTTTTCCTCTAGACCCGGAGATAACCAAAAGGTGGCCTCTAGAAAATTTTTGTAGAGGTTTATTCCAAATGAAATCTTTATAGAGAAGCTTATTCTGATAAATTGTTTCGATTTTTTTCAATTTTCTTTTCTTTAGTCTGTCTTAGAATTTCAAACAATGCAATTCCATAAGAAGTTGCCACATTCAAGGAGTTTGCTCTACCAAGCATTGGGATGTGAATAACATGATCTGATAGATCGATAATTTCATCTCTTACACCGGTTAGTTCGTTACCCACAATTAAGCATAATGGGAAATCGAATGAAATGTCAGTATAGTTTTTACTATTATCGGCAATTTCCAGGGAAATAATTTTGATGTCCTCTGATTTTAATTTTTTAATCATATTTATGGGGTCTTTGTGGTATTCCCATGGTACAGCATCTAGAGTAACCAGTGCGGTTTTTCTTAAATCTTCTCTTGGTGGATGAGGAGTGAATCCGGTAAGATATAATTTATTTACCAAAGCTGCATCCGAGGTTCTAAACATGGCCCCAACATTATGGACGCTTCTTATGTTATCCAGCAAGACATAGAAAGGATTTCGAGTAATTTTCCTATATTCCTCGGCTTTCATTTTTTTAGATATTTGTTCGGCATAAGTTAATTTTTTCATGGATATAAATTCTACCAGCTTTTGAAGATTTAGGCAATAATACCTTTTTAAGAGACCGTTGAAAAACAATTTATTTAAATCAAACTATCTCTAGTTTTGATAAGAGTGTTAATTAAGTAAGGAAAAGTTTGTTTTTAGGGCGGTTAGCCCTTCTAATTTGCTGTTTTTTTTGAGCTTTTTTTGATTTTAACCTTACTTTCTCCTTTCATTAATTTTTCCTTAATGCCGAAATACCCGTTAAGAAGTAATTGGACCACTCTTAAGGCGTATCCCCGCAGTTATCTTTAATATCTCTTTTAGATTTAAGTCCA
>MNYC01000025.1 GCA_001872945.1 bacterium CG2_30_37_16 | reverse complement strand
TTTTCGCAATAACCATTGTAGATGTCCAGGGAAGCATCAGTAGCATGGACAATTAAGCCTCCATATAGAGCTAGGCCTACCGCAATAATCACGCCTATAATTGGAAAGCCGTATGTCCATAATAGCTGCTTAATCTTATTCATTGCAACCTCCTCAATTTGGTTTTAACTTCGTACTTTTTATCTTATTTTTTTGGTAAAGAGCAAGATAGAAATTACTTGTTGTCTAGATGACCATAAATAAATTCATAACCGGTCATCTTGTTCCTTCCTTCGAACTGAATAATTTCTGTCATCAATAATCCATTCCTTTAATAAGCTTATTGTTTATCATTATTTCTGTCAAACAGCCAGTCCATGGGTGATAAGCCCTAATTTGTTATTGCGCCAAAAATTAAATTATTCCAGTTTGGAATCGATAAATTCAGGATGGCCAGACCGGAATTCAGAAATCGGTTGCGGCTTTTTTCCTTCTAGCTGTACTATCTTTAGCTCAAGATTTCCTTTTCCGCAGCCCACAATTACTAATTCCTTGCTGGAATCAATTTTTCCTGGTTCTAGATTATCATTCCGATTGGATAAAGTAGTGGCAATAATTTTGAGTCTTTTTTCATTATAAAAGCAGTAGGCGCCGGGCCAGGGAGCAAAAGCGCGGATCTGACGTTCAATATGTTTTGCCGACGTTGACCAATTAATCCTTCCGTCCTCTTTTTGAATGATTTTAGTCATAGTTGCTTGGTAATCATTCTGCGGAATGGGATTGATCTTATTTGCTAGGTAATCCCCAAGTGATTCTTCTAGTAGTTCAGCGCCGAGCTGGGATAACTTTTCGTGTAGGGTTTTAAAATTATCATTTGACTCAATGTTAATTCCTTTTTGGGAGATTCTTAGACCGGTGTCCAACCCGGCATCAATTTTCATTAAAGTCACGCCGGTTTCTTTTTCTCCTTCCAGAATGGCGGATTGAATTGGAGAAGCACCGCGGTATTTCGGCAGAAGCGAAGCGTGGATATTTAAAAATCCGTATTTCGGGATATCCAAAAGATTTGGCGGAATAATCTTGCCGTAAGCCACGATAATTGCCACATCCGGATCCAATTTTCTGAATTCCTGCTCAAATTCCGCCCCTTTAATTTTTTCCGGCTGAAGAATTAGAATGTTCTTATCAAGCGCAACTGTTTTAACGGACGGCGCAGTCAATTCCTGCTTTCTGCCCACCGGCTTATCCGGCTGGGTAACAACCGCCTTTAAATCAAGATAGGGGAGTTTGATAATGGATTCCATTACCGGCACCGCAAAATCAGGTGTGCCGAAAAAAACTGCATTGTATTTTTTATTCATCCCGCTAGAAGCAGATTGCGTTCCTTGTCGTTTGCTGTGATGTTTGTTATTTAAATTTATATTTACCATATTGTTGTAATTGGTTAGTAGCT
The DNA here is from genome assembly GCA_001872945.1 of bacterium CG2_30_37_16. Classification (GTDB taxonomy): domain Bacteria; phylum Patescibacteriota; class CPR2; order CPR2; family CPR2; genus GWC2-39-10. The sequence goes on along the minus strand of MNYC01000025.1, from coordinate 4,303 downwards.
TCTAGCGGGACACGTATTATTGCAACGGACTGGTTATTCTTTTTAAAACAGGGTTGGTTACTTTGGTATATATTTGGGTAGTTCTGATGTTTTGATGCCCTAAAAGTTCTTGGACATAGCGGACATCCACCCCGTTTTCCAATAGATGAGTGGCAAAGCTGTGCCTTAAGGAATGAAAAGTGGCCGCTTTATTTATTTTAGCTTTCTTTAATCCATTTTCAAAAATTTTCTGCGCGGTTCTAGTAGATAGCATTCCGCCTCGCTCGCTGGCAAATAAATAATCATTATTGTCCCGGCCGGCGACTAAACTGGCCATTTCCGATTTTATTTTTTCAGGAATTATGGTAATACGATCTTTATTTCCTTTTGATTGTTTAAGGTGAATGGTCAGTTCCTCCAGGCTTAAGTCCTTTATTTTCAAGTTCACCGCCTCGCTTACCCGTAAGCCGGCGCCATAAGAAAGAGCGATCAATAGCCGATGTTTTAAATTTTTGATGCTTTCGATAATGTTATTGATTTCGTTTCGAGATAATACCACGGGCAGTTTGTTTGATCTTTTAGCAAATTTCAGCTCTATCTTTTGAGGATTTTTCAAAACATCTCGATAGAAAAACTTGATAGAGTTTAAATAGAGGTTTATGGTTTGGGGAGACATCGTGTTTTGCTTTTTTAAAAGATATTCCTTGATTTTATTCAAATCTAAGCTATCTAGATCGACTCTTAGATAATCAAAGAAATCAGCCAAACATTGCTTGTAGCTTTTTATTGTTCTAGGACTGTAATTGCGCAATCTTAACTCTTTTTCTAGAAGTTCTAGATATTTATTCATTTTATCCATAATTAGTGTATAATTATAGGAACAGAGTTATTTTATCACAATTCACATAACATGCAAGCATGGGTTTCAATACGAATAAAATTCGCATTGAAACGAGTTGTGCGAAATTCTCTTTTGTAAAAAAATAAAAACAAGGAAAATTTTGGCACTTTTTATTAACTAATTTTAAAACTATGAGCGAGCAAACAACACCAAGCAAAAAAATCTCAGTAGGCTTAATCCTGAGCTGGATATTCGGAGTTCTTTTTGCTTTAACCGGAATTGTTTCTGTTTTTTCAGAGCCAATCCCAGGTTTAGTTATGTTAATTATGGCGGCTGTTCTTCTTCCGCCTGTTACAAAGTTGGTAGATCAAAAATGGAAGTTTCATCTTTCTGGCGGGATTAAAGTCATTGTTATTATTGTTGGTCTTATTATTTTTGGTTCAACAATTAATACTTCAAGCACTGCGAAGCAACAAAATAATCAACCACAAGTTCAACAGGAGCAAGAACAATCTGTCTCAAATATTGACCAACAAAAAGAAGAAATAAAACCGACAGAAGAACAGCCCAAACCTGCTAACAACAAGCAACCAGCTAAAACGGAAAAAACAGAAACAATTCCTACTCCCGAAAAAGCTGAAATTCCAGAAGAGACAAAACCAGCACCAGTACCAAGCGAAACAGTTAGCCAAAAAAATGCAGTTAAAAGCGCTAAAGCTTATTTAAACTACTCTGCATTCTCTTATACTGGATTGATTAAACAGTTAGAGTACGAAAAATTTTCGCACGCTGATGCAGTTTATGGTGCAGATAATTCTGGTGCTGACTGGTTTGCACAAGCTGCTAAATCAGCTAAAGCATATATGGAATATTCAGCTTTTTCTCGTGGCAGTTTAATTGATCAGTTAAAATACGAAGGATTCACGCAAGCACAAGCAGAGCATGGAGCTGACGCAGTTGGTCTATAATAAAAAGTGCCAAAATTGATTTATAATTCACAAAAGAGAACATCGTACAACACGGCATATACGGCTCCGCTACGCTCCGCCCATATTGCTAACGCAACATCGTATATGCCGAAACGTTAAGTGAAATCAATTTTAAAAATTAACCAAAACATTTATTAATATCTATATTTAACTTATGACTATAAAACCACAAATTAAAGCAATGTATATCGCTGTCAAAGATATGGACAGGGCGGTAAAATTCTATGAAGATATTTTTGATATCAAAGTATCTTCAAAAGATGAGCGTATGAGTTCATTTGATCTCGGCAACATTTCCTTCCTTCTATTTAATCCAGCGGTTGATGGCGAGGAAGTTTCCAGCGGCAATAATGTCGTGCCAAATATTCAAGTTGAAGATGTAAATAAAATGTTAGAGCTTGTAAAAAACAAGAATTGCGAAATAGTTATGCCGCTGGAAAAGATTGAGAAATACCAAATCTTTCAAGTCAAAGATACGGAAGGAAATGTCATAGAATTTTACCAAAAGGAGGGTTAATTTTTGAAAATTGACTCGCTCCCGTTGGTCGCGCCCCGCGGCGCTCTCGCTTCACTGCGTTACGCTCGGGTCACATAACAAGGGATATACGGTTCGGGGCTCGGCTCGCCCCTCACCCAAATTGCGAGCTCGCTAATACAACAACATGATAGACAAAAAACTTCTTGCTAAAATCAGAAAACTGGCGGATTCGCCTGATTGGGGCGTACGAGAAGATGCCACCAAAGATATTAAAGCAATAAATGACAAATTTTTCTTGGAATATTTGCCTGTTTGGAAAAAGTGGGTAGCCGAAGCGAACCCCAATATTCGCCGTGCCGTTGAGGTAGGTTTATTGCGTATCAAAAAAGAATATATCCTACATGCTTTGGATTTACTTGATCCGCTCATGTATGACGATGATGTTTATGTAAGGAAAAATTGCGGGCCTTTTGCTTTATCGCATGTGGGATACAAAGACCCCAGCACCACATTCAAGCGACTTAGAAAATGGATGAAAGTTAAAAACAAAAATGTTCGCTGGAATGTGACTATGTGTTTAGGGGTTTGGTTCGGCCAGTCATACCCAGAAGAATCCTTAAAATTGTTGAAAGTTTTAGCAAAAGACCAAGAAAAATTTGTTTGGAGAGCGGTGGCATCTTCTCTTGTAAAGCTCATCCGCAAACATCCAAAATTGAAGCAAGAAATTTTTTTATGGGAGGGTTGCGACGATTGTATTGCTGTTGTTAAACATTATGTAAAGTGACGCGAGCTCGCAACTTCGTATATCCCTAACGTTAAACGTAATTGATTTTGGGCACCTTGACGAATGTTTTATATATGTCAATCGTTTATAAATAAATATTATGAAGTTTGAATTAGAAACATATCACAGAAATACATCAGACAAAGAGTTAATTGATGATTTAAAAAAAGTTGCAAATTTTCTTAAAAAGGACTCTGTCACAATTGATGAATATAATGAAGATGGTGAATATCACGCCACCACTTTGACCAGAAGATTTGGTTCATGGTTTATTGCACTTGAAAAGGCAGGACTTAAAAAAACAAGAACACTTGGTGTAACCGATGAACAATATTTTCAAAATCTTAAAGAAGTATGGACAAAGTTAGGTCGACAACCGAAATATAATGATATGCAAAAGCCCTTATCAAAGTATGTGGCAGGAGCATATGAATATCGGTTTGGAACATGGAGAAAAGCATTAGAAAAATTTGTTGAATATATCAATCAAGAAGATGTTCCTAAAATTGACAAGGAAGAACTGAAGTCCAAACCGATTAAGACGCATAAAACAAAAAGTAGTATTTCTTGGAGATTAAGATTTATAGTCATGCGTCAAGATGGATTTAAATGTAAAATTTGTGGTAGAAGTCCTGCCACAGATCCAAAGATAATTCTTCATGTCGACCATATTATTCCTTGGTCAAAGGGTGGCGAAACAGTGCCAGAAAATTTGCAAACTCTTTGTTCTAAATGTAATATTGGAAAAAGTAATTTACATAATTAACGGTGCCCAAAATCAACTCACTCCGCTACGCTTCGTGCCACGCTGCGCTCTCCTCCCTTTGGTCGTCGGGACGTTTAACAAGGATTATGAGGAAAATGGCTCGGCTCGCCATTTTCCCAAATTTGCTCCACTTCGTTCCACAAACTTCTCATAATCCTAACGTTATATGAATAAAATTTAAGAATTGAAAAGGCGGCACAAAAAATTTTGGCGAGCGGGCAAAAAATGGAGGGGTTTAAGGGGAGGAAATTTTTTGCCCGAGAGCCGTAAGCAAAATTACGAAACAATTTTGCTTCAGTCGGCGTCTGGATTTTGTTCAAAGAAAGTTCTGACATCGTCCAACAAACACCACCATATTGAATTAGCCGCCTCGCTCGGGGCTTCGCCCCTCGCTTCGGCGGGCAGATTTGCGAGCAAATCAAAGGGCTTTTTGAAATCAATTGAAAGTTTTTGCTGGCTGATTTGG
>MNYC01000008.1 GCA_001872945.1 bacterium CG2_30_37_16 | reverse complement strand
TATTGTAGGTGTCATTAATGGAATCAAGATCTAAACCGTCAACAATGTCACTCACTACAAAGCAAAAATGATCAGCGGGTAAACACTCCTTAAATGATGGCGGTAAAAGCATGGCTTGATTTTGATTGTATGGTCTAAAGTTCATTTAAAACCCTCCTAACCAATTAGTATCTTATACTCTTATTTTACTCTCATTTGAGCATAAAAACCAGTGGTCAGGAGGGTTGTTTGGGGTTAGTTTTTAGACAGCCTGTTAATAGTTGGGGGCAGGTGATTTGCCTGAAATCCAATTGTTATACCCGTGAAGGCGGGAATCTTTTCTTTTAATGTCAAATAACAAATGCCAAATTTCAAATAAATCCTAATTATCACTAGTCACTAAGTCCAAAAATTTTGACTTTTGCCATGTAATTTTGATTTTTGAACTTTGAATTTTATTGTTAGCTGTTAACTGTTTCTTGTTTCCTGCTATAATGTACTCATGAATAAAGAAGAGGCTAGACAGCGTATTTTAAAACTGCGCGAGGTTATTAATTTTCACCGATATAATTATCATGTTTTGGATAGGCAGGATATATCCGAGGCCGCTTTAGATTCCTTAAAACATGAGCTTGCCGAACTTGAGGAAAAATATCCCGAATTTATAACGTCCGATTCCCCCACGCAAAGAGTGGGCGGAAAGCCGTTAGAAAAGTTTGAAAAAGTAAACCACGTTTCGCCAATGCTTTCTTTGACAGACGCATTTTCCTGGGAAGAATTGCTGGCTTGGGAAGAGCGGATCAAAAAATTAATTCCGGACGAAAACTTAGATTATTTTGCAGAATTAAAGATTGACGGTTTTGCTGTCTCACTAACTTATGAAAACGGTTTGCTAGTAGAAGGCGCCACCAGAGGGGACGGTAAGGTGGGCGAAAATGTTACTCAAAACTTAAAGACAATCGAATCAATTCCTCTAAGATTAAATGAAGATTCAGGGATTAATATAAAGGGGCGCATTGTAATGAGGGGTGAAGTCTTTTTATCCAAGCAGGAGTTTTTAAGGATAAATTCCGAGCAAGCCAAAAAAGGTTTGCAAATTTACGCAAATCCTAGAAATTTGGCGGCCGGATCCATAAGGCAACTAGACTCAAGAGTTGCCGCTTCCAGGAAATTAGATTCATTTTTCTATAATTTAGTAACCGATTTAGGTCAAAAAACGCATGAGCAGGAGCATGAAATAATTGAAAAATTAGGACTTAAAACCAGTAAATTCGTTAAAAAATGCGAAAATTTAACCCAAGTTAAGGATTATATAGATGACCTTGAGAATAAAAGAGATAGTTTGCCTTATCAAATTGATGGTATGGTCGTTATTGTAAATAGTTTAAATCTTGAAAATCGCTTGGGGATTGTGGGTAAGGCACCTAGATGGGCAATTGCCTATAAATTTCCGGCCGAGCAAGCAACGACTAAAATTTTAGATATACAAGTAAGTATTGGTCGGACCGGTGCTTTAACGCCGTTTGCGGTTTTAGAACCTGTAAAAGTGGCCGGATCTACCGTTTCCAGAGCCACTCTTCATAACGCGGACGAAATAAAAAGGAAAGATATCCAAATTGGCGATACCGTCATTGTTCAAAAGGCGGGCGATATTATTCCGGAAGTGGTTGAACCAATAAAGGGTCTCAGGACCGGTAAAGAAACTTTCTTTAAAATGCCGACAATTTGTCCTATGTGCGGAGGGCCTGTAATTAGACCGGCCGGCGAAGTAATTGCCAGATGTGCCAACTTAAACTGTTTTGCTATCCAGCGCGAAAGAGTGAAGCATTTTGTTTCCAAAGAAGCTTTTGATGTAGAGGGTTTGGGCGAAAAAATTGTAGAACAGCTTCTAGAGGAAGATTTAATTTCCGATCCCTCAGATCTTTTTGAACTGACCGTCGGCGACCTTGAGCCGTTAGAAAGATTTGCCGAGAAAAGCTCGGCTAATTTGGTTGAAGCAATTCAAGGAAGAAAAAAAGTTACTTTGGCTAAATTTATCTATGCTTTGGGAATCCGGTATGTGGGCATTCAAACCGCCGGACTTTTAGCCGATTATTTTGGCGACCTCAAAAAAATTGAAACATCGAGCGAAGAAGAACTTTGGGAGGTTGAAGGAATTGGCGGCAAAGTGGCAAACAGTATTTTTCGATGGTATAGAAATCCCAAAAACCTCGAATATTTGGAAAAATTAAATAAACATGGTGTTTCGTACGTAAAGGAAGAAAAAACTAAAGAGTTAGAGGGTTTGTCGTTTGTAATAACCGGCAGTTTATATTCCATGCCCAGAGAAGAAGCCGAAGATTTAATTCGTCATAAAGGCGGAAAGGCTTCGAGTTCCGTTTCGGCAAACCTTAATTATTTGGTGGTAGGTGAAAATCCGGGTTCAAAACTTGCCAAAGCCGAAAGTTTGGGCGTTAAGATAATTGACGAGAATGAATTCCTGAAACTGTTGAAATAATCGTTTATCAACCCTTCTGTTAATTGCTATAATATCTTTATGCAAAGGTTTATAAAAAATCGTACTATTGTCGCATATTTTTTAAGTTTCTTCCTATTATGCGTCGTTATTGCTAACTATCAGGGTCTTAGCCCTAGAGTTGCATAGGCAGACGGCAATACTTTTAAAAAATTTTATATCTTGGCCAAACCACCTGCAACCGATGCAGATTTACAATCTTTGGCATCTCGCTACGATTTGCTGGATGATGATGGCGGTCATTTAACCACGGCACAAATTAATCGGCTTCATGAATTAAAGCCGTCAATTAAAGTTCTAAAATATTTTAATGGCTTGAATGTATACGTAAATTCGACAGATTACGCTTGGATAGATACTAATCATCCTGATTGGTTTTTGGTTGACGGAAGTGGAAATCGTCTTTATACAAAAGCTAATAATTACGACCTAAAACCCGGCAATAGTGATGTGCAAAATTGGTTTGCGGGAAAACTTCAGGCAATTTTAGCCGTCAATCCTATGACGGTATCTTTTTGGATATGATTGTGGCTTCGCCAAATTATATTTACTGGGATCCAAACCAGTCAAATATATAATAGCTATTAACCCCGATACGGGTGCAGCTTATACTTATCCGGAATGGCGGTATCATGAACAGCAAAAGCTTCAAGTAGTGAAAACTGCTGTTAGCCCGAAAATGATTGTTTTTAACGGGCTATCTTGGAACAATGATTTAAAAAACTCCACCAAACTCTCCGATATCTACCAAATCAAAGCTTACGGAATGGATAAAAAGGAAGTAACAACTGATCTAACTCAAACCGGTAAATACGCTACACTCTCTTTTAAATATAATGATTCGGACAAAATTCAGCCCGGATCTCAAAACATCTTCTACTATGATACCAACTCTTCGACAAGCTCAGGGCAAGTGGATAGTAAATGGAAAAACAACGATCTTTTAAACCAAACTTCAAATCAGGATAAACTCCTAGTTACTACCAGAACCAATCATCTAACGGACTATGCGGTGTTGGGGAAGAATAAAGGGTTTTTTGATAGGCTTGGTTCAAACAGGTTTTTTGTGATATCCGGTATACTAATAATGCTTTTTTCCGGAATTACTTTAACATATCTTATCTACAAACGGAAAAATAAAAACCAATTTTAGTTTTTTGGCCTTTTTTTGAAGCCGTTTTTTTGCTATAATCTTGGCTAGATGAGTAAACTATCCAAAGAACAAGTAAAAAATATTGCTAAACTTTCTCGTTTAGGCATCAAAGAATCTGAAATTGATAAATATTCTAAAGAAATTTCGGATATTTTAACGTATGTAGAGCAGCTGAATGAATTGGGTGTTATTTGTGCTGAACCGGTAAGTCAAATTACCGGCCTCGAGAGTGTTACTAGAGAAGATGCGAAGTATGAACAAAAAATTTGTTCAAAAGAAGAATTACTAAAAAATGCTCCGGAAATTAAAGATGATTCCATAAAAGTTAAGCCGGTTTTTGAAGAAAGGGAATCTATTTAATGCTTAGTAAGTTATCCCTATCGCAGGCTATAGAAAAATTAGAAAGTAAAGAGATTTCGTCTGAGGAACTTACCAGATTTTCTTTATCGGTAATTGAAAATAAGGATAAAGACATCAATGCTTTCATTACTGTTCTGACTGACGAAGCAATTGATGCAGCCAAAATTGTTGACGGGAAGAGACTTAAAGGAGAAAAACTTAGTCATTTAGCCGGTATTCCGGTTGGTGTTAAGGATAATTTTTCTACCAAAAATGTTTTAACCACGGCCGGTTCTAAAATTCTATCTAATTATATTCCGTGTTTCGATAGCGCAATTGTTAAGAAATTAAAAAACCAACATGCCATTATTATAGGCAAAACCAATATGGATGAGTTTGCCATGGGATCATCTACGGAAAGCTCTTTTTTTGGACCAACAAAAAACCCGCGAGATTTGGAGAGAGTGCCGGGCGGATCATCCGGCGGTTCAGCAGCTGCTGTTGCTTCAGATGAAGTTATTTATTCTCTTGGTTCGGATACGGGTGGATCTATAAGGCAGCCGGCTTCCTTTTGCGGTGTTGTTGGTTTAAAACCAACATATGGCCGTGTTTCCAGGTGGGGACTTTTGGCTATGGGAAGTTCTCTAGATCAAATTGGGCCTTTTACAAAAACCGTCAAAGATTCGGCTATTGTTTTAGAAAATATAGCAGGAGCTGACAAAATGGATTCTACCTCAGTTGATAGGGAAGTGCCGGAATATTCAAAAATGCTTGGAAAATCGGTAAAGGGCATAAAAATTGGCATTCCTAAAGAATATTTTGAAGGATTAGATAAAAATATCAAAGAATCCGTCATGGAAGCAGCGGAAATTTTGGCCAAGGAAGGTGCTCAAATTATTGATGTATCTTTGCCTTACACCAAATACGCTTTACCCGTTTATTACATAATTATGCCGGCTGAAGTCAGCTCTAATTTATCGCGTTATGACGGTATCAAATATGGTTTTTGTTCAAAAGATGCCGAAAATTTAATGGAAACCTACCTTAAGAGCCGTGAGGAGGGTTTTGGCGCCGAAGTAAAAAGAAGGATTATGATTGGCGCTTATGTTTTGTCGTCTGGCTATTATGACGCTTACTATTTAAGAGCTCAGAAAGTTCGGGCCTTAGTTAAGAAAGATTATGACGATGTTTTCTCAAAAGTAGATGTTTTACTGACGCCAACCAGTCCGGTTTTGCCTTTTAAAATAGGTGAAAAGATGACCGATCCGTTATCCATGTATTTAGCCGATATTTACACCGTACCGGTAAACATTGCCGGCGTGCCGGCCATTTCTGTCCCGGGTGGGGAAGTAGATAATTTACCAGTGGGGATTCAGTTTATCGGCCCCCAATGGAGCGAAGAAAAAATCCTTAATGTTGCATATATATTTGAGAATAATAGGAGGTAGCTTTGGGAAAAGCTCAGAAATTTAAAGAACAACGAAAGGTTGAAAGACAAGTGCAAGAAACAAAAAAGCAAAAAAAGAAGGACTTTTATATCAGATCAGGCGTTACCATCATTTTTTGCGCTTTTTTTACCTACGGTATGTTGTATTCATATGGACATTGGTATCCCGAAAAATGGTGGCCAAAAGCGCATAAAGCAAAAACCGAAAGTTTAGAAAAGGCAACTTCAAGTAGCAAAACATCTTCAAAGGAAGAACAATCTAAAAAAACAGGAGAAAAAAAATATGACAAGGCACCAATTATGAATATAGACATCAATAAAAAATACACTGCAAATTTTGAAACTAATTTAGGCAATTTTTCAGTTGAATTGCTTGCTAAGAACGCACCGAAAACCGTTAATAATTTTGTCTTTTTGTCTCGCGATAAATTTTATGACGGATTAATTTTTCATAGGATTATAAAAGACTTTATGATTCAGGGCGGAGACCCTTTGGGTACTGGTAGCGGCGATCCCGGCTATAAGTTTGAGGATGAAATTAATGCTAAAAGCTTGGAACTATCAGCTGACGTAATAAAAACAAATGAAGAAGCTGGTTATAAGTATAGTGATACTTTGCAGTCAATAAAATTAGAAAAAGGCGTGCTGGCTATGGCTAATTCTGGTGCCAACACTAATGGTTCGCAGTTCTTTATAATTACAAAGGATAAAACCGATTGGCTAGACGGCAAGCATACTCCATTTGGTCGGGTTATAGAAGGCATGGATGTTGTATTAAAAATTGAAGCTACAAAAACCGATAGTAGTGATAAACCTTTAGAAAACGTCACTATCAATAAAATTACGATAGAGGAAAAATAGTGGAAACCGCTTTTATAATAATTTTAGGAGTAATCTTGGCCGGCATATATGCCGTTTGGGAAGCAAAAAAAACAGGAGTAAAAAAACCGGCAAAATCCGTAAATTATAAAAGCACTTTCTTAAAGAAGGAAGATGTTGAACTTAAATGGCAGGAAATTGAGGATAATTTAAAAGCCGGAAAACCTAGTAATTTATCTAAGGCAATTTTAGACGGTGATAAGTTAATTGATGAAGCCTTAAAAGAGCTTCGGATGACCGGTGATACAATGGGGGATAGGTTAAAGAATGCCAAGAATCTATTTGAACAAGATTTGTATTCAAAAATCTGGGAAGCTCATAAATTAAGAAATTATATTGCCCACGAGATGAATGCCATTATTAATAAAAGTGATGTTGAAGAAGCCTTGAGGTCGTTTAAGGAGGCTTTAGTAAGGCTAGGAAAGCTGTAGAGAACAAATGTCAAATTTCAAATTACAAATGTCAAATAAATGCCAAATGACAAAACATCAAAATTTTAGAAGTTTTAAATTGGGATTTTATTTTGGAATGCGGGAGGTAGGGTATGTCTAAATTCGAAACGGTTATTGGGATGGAATTCCACATACAATTAAATACAGTTTCTAAAATGTTTTGCAGGTGCGATAATTATTCTGCAAACTCAAAAGCAAATGAAAACACATGTCCCGTGTGTATGGGGATGCCCGGTACGTTGCCTTATGCAAATGGCAAAGCTATAGAGTGGACTTATCTTTTGGGTTTGGCTTTCGAGGCAAAAATAGCTGACGAGTTTAATTTTGAGCGTAAAAATTACTTTTATCCGGATCTTCCAAAGGCCTATCAAATTACCAGCTCTATAAATCCGCCGGTTATTGGCGGACGCTTAAATATTGTTATGTCTGAAGGTGAAAAGGAGTTAAGGTTAAATCATATTCACTTGGAAGAAGACGCCGGAAAGCTTGTTCATGCTTCAAGCGGTGATTATTCTTTGGTGGATTTAAACAGAGCCGGCACTCCTTTGGTAGAGCTTGTAACCGAAGCGGATTTTCGGTTTCCTGAAGAAGCCAGGGTTTTTGCCGAGAATTTAAGAAGCATTGTTCGGTATTTAGGAATTTCTTTCGGTAATATGGAAGAGGGAAATTTAAGAGCTGACGCTAATATTTCTCTTAGACCTTATGGCCAAAAGGAATTTGGTAAAAAAGTGGAAATAAAAAATATAAACTCCTTTAAGGCCATTGAAAAAGCTTTAATTTATGAAGTTAATCGTCAAACAGAAATCTTAAACGAAGGCGGAAAGATAACTCAAGAAACAAGGGGTTGGGATGAAAACAAGGGCAAAACCCTACCGCAACGAAGTAAGGAAGAAGCGCATGATTACCGATATTTTCCCGAACCGGATCTGCCGCCGTTTAAACCGGATGCAAATTTAATAGATAAGCTAAAAAGCGAAATGCCTGAACTACCGGTGGAAAAAAGAGAGCGTTTTGTGTCAGAATATGGTCTTTCTGAATACGATGCATCAATTTTAACGGCGGACTTTGACATGGCCAAATTTTATGAAGTGGGTGTTGAAAAAATCATGGAAAAAGAAAATAAAGACTTAGTGCCCAAAGAAAGTGCTAAAAAATTATCAAACTGGATAGTTACCGAACTACTAGGGAGACTTAATGCGAAAGGGTTGTCAATTAAAAATTCTCCGGTAACAGCTGAAAAAATTGCCGATTTAGTAGCTTTGATAGACGGAGGAACGATTAGCGGAAAAATTGCAAAAACGGTATTTGACGAGATGTTTGAAACCGGGAAAGATCCGGGGCAAATAATAAAAGAAAAAGGTTTAGTGCAAATTACAGATACTAAAGCCATTGAAAGTATCATAGATGAAGTTTTAGGGTCAAACCCAAAATCAATCGAGGACTTTAAGGCCGGAAAAATGCAGGCTTTAGGATTTTTAGTGGGTCAGGTTATGGCCAGAACCAAAGGTCAAGCAAATCCGAAAATTGTTAACGAGATTTTACGAAAAAAGCTTAATTGACAATAAATTTAGCAAGGGTTAAGATTTTAACAGGAATAAATTATGCACGATAAAACAATCGAATTTGCCGATAAAATTACTAGTCCCATCCTTGATGTTTTAGGAAGATTACCGCAAGCTATTTTAACTTTGGTTGGAGGTATTTTACTTATACAAATTTCAGCTGGGTTATTAGAAGTATTAATAATAAAGCAAAAAAAACTAAAATCTTTTCACGGCATTATCTTATCTGTTTTTAAAACTTTAACCAGAATCGGTTTAATTCTCTTCGTTATGAACTCCTTAGGTTTTTCAAAACTCGCAGCTGTCATAACCGGATCGTCGGCCTTACTTATGTTCTTTTTATCTGCCGGAGCGGCCGGCATAGTTGGCGATGTAATTGCCGGAGTTTCGCTGGCGTCCGATACAGATTTTAGAATAGGATCTAAAGTAAAAGCGGGGGATAAAGAAACAATTGGGGTTGTTGAATCAACCGACATGAGAAAAGTAAGAGTTAGAGACGACGAAGGCCACATGCATGTCATCCCAAACGCTTTAATTGAAAAAAATGAATGGGTAGTCCTAAAAAAAGCTTCTGAAGTTGCGGCGGAGAAGAAGGAAGAGGAAGAAGCGAAGAGCTAGATTAATAAACAATAAACAAATAACAATAAACAAGATTAATATTCGTTTGTTGTCCTACTCCCTTTCCACTAAACCATGGTATATATTGTTCGACTCCTCGAAGAGGGTGGAGAACCCTTCGGCAAGCTCAGGACAGGCTTGAAGTTCGTGCTTCTCTACTTCGTTTCACTTCGCTCGTCATACGACCCGTCTGGTAAGAATATCATGAGACAGTGGGAAGGGAGTAAATAAGGGACATTTTTAATGTCAAA
>MNYC01000051.1 GCA_001872945.1 bacterium CG2_30_37_16 | reverse complement strand
TAGTGTCTTAGTGCATTTTGCTTTAGATAATTTTTTAGTATTTTTATTCTTCAATTTAAAAATATGCTAGATTTAGGCTCTATATTAACAAAAAGTAGCTGTTTTAGCCACACAAAATCGATCATTAAGCCACAAAGACCAACTGCGTAAATCCTGTTCACTCAGGATGAAACGTAGTCCTCTGGCCGTAACAGGCCAGGAACGGGCAGGCGAGAAGCATGAGCTTCAAGCCTGTCCTGAGCTTGCGGAAGGGTTCTCCACTTACTCCGTAGAGTCGAACAATAGGTGAAGAACAAAATGCGTGTCTTTAAGTAAGGGACTTTCAATAACCCCTTGCTTTATTAATACTTCTTTTAGTTTTCGATTATTATTCTGCTCGTATCCTTACTCACAGAAACTCCTGGTGCGGTACTCAAAGGACTAGAACAATTACTAAAAGTATGATCGTGTTCTTGAGTCCCATCGCCATCACGAGTAAAGCGATAAATACCATATTCGAATTGAAGCCTATACTCCTGGCCGGGAAGTAAAGGCACTGTAAAAGGATATTCGAATTTTTCGGGGATAACTATATTATGACTTCCCGTGTTTCTTTCATCTACCATAGCAATGGTCGTCGAGGCACCTACCGCGGTACCATCTTGCAATGTTGGAGTATAAAATAATCGATAATAGTCATATGTGTAGTAATGATCAATGTTAATATGACAATCAATACAATATTGACAACTGCCACAATGAAAATGGTCATAGGCATCTAGCGGCAACGATGCATAATTCACCTTAATTGTCGTGTTTAAAGACACTGTTCCTTGATTGGGAGTGACGGAGACACCACACGAACCCGATGGACTTGATGGAATAAAAGGCGTGGGGGCTGAGGTTGTTGAACAAGTGGCAGTTAAGGTTGTAAGGCCCCCTGAAGTTAATTGGAAGTCATATTGGGTGTTGGGGTTAAGCGGCATAACAGTTTTTTGTCTGGCACTACCAGTTCCGGCTACGGCCTGATAAAAAGTCCAAATAGCAGCACTGGTTTGTTTAAAATTAATGTTGCCTCTAGCACCTGACGGCAAACTAAACACTACAGGAACTGAAGAACTTGTTGACGTTGATTGATTACACGAAAAAGAATGGGAAGGTTTTGGTATCATAGTCACGTTGCCGTCTGAGTCATCTGTTATACCATTAGTATCTTCATATCGTACCTTAGAATCTCCCTTAAAAGTTCCGCTTGGGTTCATGTGATCAATTAGGTCTGCAGTTCCGTTACCCATTACGCTTCTATGACCCCAACTTATAGTCTCATAACTGGGATGCGTAATTGAAAAATCCCAAAATGCCCAACAACTTAAGGACCTAACAGCCGGATTTTGGTAATTCCCAATAATTAATCTCCCCCCGTTATGCGTAACTGAAGTATCTAAAGTCTTTTCGGGCACAATGCAGACTGTGGTACTGCCTACCATTCTTGCCGTAACAGTTGCATTATCTATGGGCATACCCGTGAAATAATCTTTTGTCCAGCCCATCATTTGAGAATAGTGAACCAGGCCAACTCGACCTCCGGATAAAGTTGTAGTTGCCTTACAATCATATGGAGGCCCTGCATAGACGGGTTTTGAGCTTAAAGAAGCAACAACTGAAATAACTGAACTTTTTATAAACTTAAGCGATGAAGAAATTTTTTCTTTAATAGCTCTCTCGGTTATATAGGACTTATATTTTAGAGAATAGATCTTGGCGTCATTTTTGGCACCAGCTAAATAATCATCCCAATCATTAAATTTTCCTTCTGATTTTGCTGTTAATTTATAAACAGCCCAATAACCACCACTAGATTTAATATCCTCAGAGATGTCACCAATTTTTTTTAACTTAGATATACCTGCCCAATCTTCACTTCCCGCAAAAGATTCTGTAGCAGTCTTATCGTTTAAATTGCCTTTATGTATAATACCGGCATTATAGAATTTAGACCATTCATCATTGGTTTTTTGTAAATTATCTACCGCAACCTGCAGATCTTTTTCTTTTATATCATTTGCCATAACCGGCCTGATATATTGTTTGAGTTTTGCTTCCGCTTTTTTGCTATTTTCACCAACTTTTTCATCCGTAGGATTATCCATTAAAATATCCCACCGGACATATCCACCAAGTACACTTTTAGTAGACAGCAAATATGGTGATAATTTCTTTTTTAACAGCTCAATCTTAATCTGCATCTTAACGGAATTGGCATCCCAACCATAATTACTTTTCAGCATAGTTAAAAATTCTTCCTCAGATTTAAAACCAGTCATCTTTTCTTTATATGTCTTATCAATTTCTTCATTCGCAACGTTTACATTATATTTTTTAGCATCAGTCTCTAAAGCCTTAAGTAAGATTAATGTATCCAGGCTCATTTCATTGCATTTGTTTTGAAAGTCACTGTCATCCAAAAACTTACCAAAACCCTTACATTTGTCATTGAAATTATCGTATTCTGCGCTGCTTATTTTTGTATCTCCAACGACCGCTGCAGTACCATAATGGGCTTTATAATATTTCCAGCCAAAATATGCACCGGGCGCGATAATTAAAACTGAGCAAAAAATAATTACTGCAGTTTTCAAATTAACTTTTTTGAGTTTTTCTAAAATTTTATCCATATTTAATTCCCTATTAATTATTTTTTAAGGCATTACTTCAATAATGAGCCTATCACTGTCTTTTACAGCCCTAACGCCGGTTGTTGCCGCATCTCCGCATGTGTACGGACCATAATCTAATTCATCATGCCCATCATCCGTGTCTTTGTGGTAGGTATAACTGAATTTTATGACATATTTTTCGTTAGGATTTAGAGCCTTATTGAAGGTATATTCAAAGGCAGAAGGGATATTAACGCCGGTTGCATTAGCGCTTCCGGAACTGTTAGAAGTATCCGTTCTTTTGGCAATGTCTGTTTCTACCCCTTGAGGATCTACATAGTAGAGACGATAGCTTTTATAGGTATAGTTATTGTAAACATCGTAAGGACAAGCACAATATTGACAAGCGCAGTGTGTGTGATCTATTGCCCGAGAAGGCAAATGTGCCGGGTTTACGGAGACACCAACTTTTAATGGACTAACGCCTTTTGTCGGCACAATACTAAGACTACATGTGCCCGTAGATATTATTGGCGGCGGCGGGGAAAACGTTGTTTGACAGGTTTTAACAATGTCCGGCTTTCCGGTGTAAGTTAGTTTAAAATCATAACTGGTGTTCTGACTTAACGGACTTACATTAACCGATCTCCACTGACCGTTACCCAAAACTGCCTGAAAATAATTGTAATTGCCAACGCTTGTTTTTTTATAATATATATTTGCCGATGTTCCGCTTGGCAGCATATATTTAACCGGAATACTATTGTTGCCGGCCAAATTCTGTGCGCAATCCATATCGATTGTTCGATTATAAATAGCTTTTAAAGAAACATAGCCGTCTTCATTGAAATTCTCGAATTGTAAAGCTTGGTCTCCTTCATAATATTCTCCGCCCATTTTTATGTGGTCAATATGTCCGCTCCAGCCGTTTCCGGCAACACTCCTGTTTCTCCAAGTGAACGTATCGTAGCCATTTTTTGAAATAGAAACCTTCCAGCGAGAGAAACAACTTAACAACTTTAAATTCTGATCTGCATAGCTTCCAATCAAAATATGTCCACCACCATTGCCACCACCGGCGTTTGTTAGGTAGGAGCCATAGTTAGATTCCCTAACTGAACAAGCCGGATAAGTGCCCCAGTTAATAGCCGGGTCTTCAACCCAAGCCTCAACTTTAGCGCCGTTAATTCTAAATCCGGTGACATAATCTTTTAACCAACCATACATTTGAGAATAGTGAACCAATGTCATTTGGCCATTCGTGGTAGTTCTAGTAGCACAATTACAAGAAGCTGTCTGTTCGCATCCGGCAATTGCTTTTTTAGCACCCACTAATGCAATGGCCTTTTCTTCAGTCTTTTTTAGAGCGGAGCTAATAAAACTGCTAATTTTTTTCTCGGCAACGTAAGCTTGATAACTTAAGGCATAAATTTTAGATTCTTGCTTAGCATTTTTTAAAAACTCATCCCAGTCATTAAACTTACCCTTACCGGTTGATGATAATTTATAAGCAACATAATAACCACCGCTGGACTTAATGACGTCCGTTGTATCTCCCACACTTTTTAACAATTTTATCCCTTGCCAATCTTCTTTTCCGGCGAAGCGTTCACTGGCTGTTTTTTCGTTGATATTGCTTACAGAAATTAAACTTATGTTATAATCTTTTGACCATTGGTCAGTAAGAGTTTTCCTAAAATTCTCTGTTTTTTGTACTATCTGATCGGCTGTAATATCGGCTGTAAGTGCCGGCTTTAGTTTGTCCATATAACTTTTAGCTTTAATAATATTTTGATTAATTTGTTCCTGGGAGGAGCTATTATCCAAAATATCCCATCTTACAAAAATTCCTAAAACCGATTTGGAGGAAATTAGATATTTTGCTAAGTTTTCCTTTAAAAGCTCTCTTTTTATTTCTTGTTTTACCGTGGTTACATCCCAGCCAATGTTGCTGGAAACCAATTCATCAAAAGAAGCTGCATCAACTCCGTATGCCTTAGCCTTCTCCTGATATTTGCTTTCTATCTCTTGCTGGCTGACGTTAACGTTATACTTTTGCGCTTCAGTCTCCAATGCCTTTAGTTCTATAAGCATATCCAAGCTTTGCTGGTTACAGTCCTTTAAAAGCTGATCATCCTGAGAGAATTCAGCATAGGACTTACACTTATTTTTGAAATCCTCATACTGTGAAGTAGTTATTTTTTTGTCACCAACCACGGCAGCCGTATCTCTTACCGGGTACCTTTGAAATAACAAAAAAGATCCAGTCAGAAGGATCAAAACAAAAAAACCATATAAAACTGTTTGCCTATTTATGAAAGGCTTCATTTTTTCCATTACACCCTCACTTATATTTATCCTTATTTTATTGTATAACCAAAAAAAAATTAGTTCAAGCTTATTTAATTACCTATTATTTAGGTTAGGTACATGAAGTTATATAAACCGAAAAAATAGAAGTTTAAGATTAGGTCTCCCCACAAGGCAGCTGCTATAGTTCCAATAACTAAAAAGGGGCCAAAAGGAATGACGTCGGCAAATTTTTTCTTTTTTAAAACAATGGCGCCAACTCCAAAAATGGATCCCAAGATAAAAGCAACCATCATGGCTACTAGAATATTTGGCCAGGAGAGCGCTAGGGCCATTACCGCCGCCAGCTTCACATCTCCCCCTCCCATCCAGTTTCCTTTTGAAACAACTATAAGAAGAAAAAAGAAGCCGCTACTAACAGCTAAAGCAAGGAGCAAATAAGGTAGACTTTCTAAAATCTGTGAAGAACCCCTGCCATTTGCAAAAGGAATTGTTAAAGCATAAATTAAAGAAATAATAATTGCCGGGTAAATAATTTCGTCCGGAATAATCATTTCCTTAATATCGGTAATAGTTATTAAAATTAAGCAAGAAGCGATAAACAGCCAAAAAACGAAAGTAATAATTTGGCCGGATAAAATAACTTCCTTAAATTGACCCTGAACCAAATTATAAGTCGGCATAAAACGATTATACAAGAGAGCAAAAATGATAGCCGTAAAAAGTTCCACAATTGGATATTGCGCTGAAATGGGTTTTTTGCAGTAACGACACCTGCCCTGCAAAGCAAAATAGCTTACCAAGGGAATAAGATCGATAGTAGTTAATTTATGATGACATTTTGGACATTCGGAATGAAGCCGAGAAATTTTTTTCTTTTTCCGAAGGCTGTATTCCAAGGCATTAATAAAAGAGCCGATGATTAGCCCAAAAATAAATACAACAAAAATCATATACATATATATAATTATATATTGTAAAAATAAGGTAGTAAAG
>MNYC01000061.1 GCA_001872945.1 bacterium CG2_30_37_16 | reverse complement strand
CTTAAAACCTCTGGCTTCAAGCTCTTTTTTGAGCCACGGATACCATCCGTCTTCCGGATGATAATCCCACCCATGAACAATAATTACTCGTTTTGGTATAGACATACGTAGATAAAAATAGTTTATCGTGGATTTGGTGGTCAATTTTAGAAAAAGTTAGAACTCATTTTCAAGAAAATCCCGCCGACGACTTCTGATAAATTTCCGCTCGGGCGGGCAAAAAGGAAGGGGGTTTGAGTGTCATCCCCATCAGGAATTTTTGCCCGCCCTCGCTTTCCGATTCCGATTTTTCCGCCGCCGCCAAATTTCGTGCCAGTGAAACTGGCGCACCGCCTTAATTTAATTCGGCTAATAATCTCTCAATAATTTTTGACATTTCAGATAATACCATAAAATTTGGAAATCGTAAAACCTTCCAACCCTCTTTTTTCAAAAATTCATCACGCTCAACATCTTCCAAAACGGGCATGCCCTCGATAATTTCATGTTGTATTCCGTCTATCTCAACATCAATTTTTTTCTTACCAACAATAGCAAAATCCAGTGTATATCGTTTTGCTACTAACTTAGGTAATAATTTATAACCTAATTTTTCTAACTTGATTTTTTGCAATTCCTCGTAAAATATTTTTTCAGTCGGAGTGTCAAATTTTGCGTGTAAATCGTATTCCTCTAGTTTTTCCTCGTCTTTTATTTTTTCGTAGACATCTTCTATTTTTCCTAAAATGCCTTGTCTATTCTCGCAAAAATATTTATCGCCAACGATATATAAAAGGTATCTTGCGCGAGAAAGGGCCACATTCAAAATTTGCGGATAAATATTATACCACTTATCACTGTTTCCATTTCCGCGTTCTGAAATTACAAGTGAAAAAATTATTATGTCAGCTTCTGAACCTTGAAATTGATGTGCTGTAAGTATTCTTATACGTTTTTCTAATACTTCTTGCGGAACTAAGGATTGAATCTTTTGAAAAATTGCATGGCGTTGGCCATTATAAGGCGTCACTATACCGATAGTTAAATTTGTATTAGAAATCTTAGCCCATATTTCTTGAAAAATCTTTGAAACAACATTCACCTCTTGCTGATTAACACGGCTTCCCGACGGAAGTTTATAAACTTCTCCTTTTACATCTTCCCATTGAACACCCAACGGCAAACTAGAAGGAAATTTACCGTAGTCAAGCGTACTTAATATCTTTAAGCGACGTTCGTAAAATACCTGATTGCAAAGAGAAATAATTTGATCTTCGGAACGATAGTGATTAGTTAAGAGTATCGACGAGTGCGGTAAAGAATTCTCTGCCGCTTTATATAAGGAAACATCACAATACCTTGTTTTTGCAGGATAAATATCTTTCATTTCTGTTAGTCCGTGTATTTTTGCTAATCCGAAATCAATATCTTTAGTAATCCCAGCAATGTGAGTTAATTGCATCGGATCACCGACAATAATCGCTTTTTTAGCCCGATATAAAGCCGGAGCCGCAGACGGTAAATCAATTTGAGACGCTTCATCAAAAATAACATAATCGAAAACACTCGCCTTGAGGGGGAAAGTCCCCCTAAGAGATTTTAATGTTGATGACCAAATTCTAAGAACCTGTAAAGCATTGATAAAAGACGTTTCGTTCATATCTTCGTCATTAAATCTATGCCCGTTTACTTGATTAAGAAAAGTGTTTACTAATCCGGTTTTATTACCACCGCCAAGCATCTTTTTTAGATAAACATTTCTAATAAAATCTTGGCAGGAAAGATAAAATTTTCTCTCTAATTCTCTTATCTTAGATTCAAAATCTATCCTGCTGGGTAATTTTTCTAGCTTTGATTTGATTCTTTGTAATTTGAAATTGAGGATAAATGATTCAAAAATTATTTTTATCTTTCTAATGAAAGAGTTTTGAATTTGTAGAATGTCTTTCAATTCTTTTTGATAAAAATATTTTTGTTGAAAGTTCTGTTCGATCTCATCTTTTTTCAATAAACTATTCCTATATTCTAAAATTGTTTTCCAAAGAGAATGGACGTAATCCGCATTAATATTTTTGGTATTTCTTTTTGAAGAGTCTGCAAGTAATTCATTAAACCTACCTTTTAAATCCTGTCTAAGTTCTTTTTTCCCAGTTCGTAACATCAGATTACGAAATTGCTCATTGATTCTCGAGTTCACAACGTCAACGGCCTCCCCCGTGTGGCTAACAAATAAAACCGATTTGCCAGCCAAGAAAAGATTAACGATTAGGTTTGATATGAATTGACTTTTCCCTGTCCCCGGAGGGCCAGTTATAACACTGAGCGAGTGTTTAAAAATATCTTGAATTGCCGTTATTTGGTATTCGTTCGACGGGAAAGGGAGTATCGGCATTATCTCGTTCTCAACATCGGCAGTGCGAGAAGCAGAAAAGAAAGAAAGAGATGTTTTCTCTAAATCGTTTCTACCCTTAAGGTCTAATAAATCTTTTATGAGGTGGATATTAAAAACTGTTGTCTCTCCGGCAAAAATCAGGCTTTTATTGTATAAACCCGCCGATATTTCTTTCGTGAGTTTTTTGGAATTAGACAGTTGAGATGGATTTATTTCTTCAATAATTGAAATCCCCGCCTCTTTCTCGATAATTTCTAATGCTTGAGTAGCAAGTTGACGCTCGCCATTTTTTGGATCACTAGTAAATAAATTTTCTATTGATTGATTTATGCTGGCTATTTCTTCAGTTCTCAACCCCAGTTTACTCAGTGCTTGAATTCCGCAAACTGGATATGATTCGTCTTTAGATAACAATAAATCCTCGCCTTCTCGGCTAAATTTAACTTTTATAATAAACAGGGGTGCCACTAATTGCTTGTCGGTTCTGTCGTCTCGATAATATAGGAGTGGGTATCCGTAAAAAAATTCTAATCCTTCAGCTTTAACACTCGCAAAGGTATTTAATTTTTCATTATTGATTTTAACTGGAGTGTCTTTTTTTCTAAAAACAAAGGGGTCGTCATCAAAAGGATACAAAATTGCTTTTGAGCGAACATTGATTGAAATATCCTTTTCCAATACATCTTCGTTTTTGATACATTCATACCAGTAGGAACATATCGTATTTAATAAATTCATAAAATTACTTTATTAAATCGTCAATTGAAACACCTAACCCCTTGGCAATTTTGGTCATAGTTTCAATAGTCGGATTGGGCGTTGAGCCAGATTCAATCTTGGTAATTGTATGTAAAGTAATACTGGCCAATCTCGCCAACTTCTCTTGTGAAGGCCCCTAGCTTCCCGCATTTTTCTTTTTCTATAAAAGTTATTTTTCGCTTTTCATTCGAGCCTTTAACAGAAAGATGGTCTCAGTTCGGAGCTTTGCCCGGGCCCAATCTTTTTGAGGCTCGGTAAGAAAGTCACCCAAGCCATCAAGGATATGCTTGTTATCCACCTTCTCTAGTTGTTCAACGGATTTTTGCAAAAGCTCTTTGAAAGATACTTCTGAACGCTGTTCTACAATCGTTTTATTAATCGGCCAGTTGTTTTTAAGAAAGAACCAGACATCATAAATATCGCGGCTCGTTTTGCCAACTCGTTCGCGCATGGCCATAAGCTTGTGAGCGAACATATCTTCCCGGATCATCACAAGCATAGAGATACCAAGTAGAGTCATAACCTCATACTTGGAGCCGAAATTTCTTCGGTTCACCTCGACTTTTATCTTCTGCGCCCCCGGTGCGTATGAGATAACATTTAAAAGATTAAAGTGTTTTATGTGTGAGTCGACAATCGTTCCGTAACTTTTTGCAATTTTATTAATTTTTTCAAACACTTCAGCCTCTTTGCTTTCATCCAGCAAGTCAAAATCCAGATCAATTGAATCGCGATTCAAATCATAGAACAAGAGAGCGGCAGTACCACCCTTAAAACCCAAATGAGGAGCAATTGAAGTGTCCGAGTAAATATCCTTCAGAATCTGAAGTAGTATATTTTTATGTTTCGAGTAGTCTAATGTCATACGTTTTTGGTTTTATTAGGTTGAGCGCCCTTATAATGCTCAAAATATGTTTTGACCTTTTTCTCCATGCGTTTGTTGTGGTAGATGGGCAAAATCTCAAAAACCTTGTCCCAAGCCAATACATCTAAATTATCGAAATGATAATCTTTGCTGATATAAATGCGGTCCAAAAAAGCGCGCTCTTTAGTTGCTGTGGCGATGCCATCTGCGTGTTTGATGCCAGCGGTATTACTCAAAACATAGTCTTTCATGCGAACGAATGAAATCTTTTGACCATCAACTTCAATTTCTCTCGTAACATACGTGGCAACAAAAATATTGCCATAGTATTGAAAATTAACTCCGGCGCGGGTCAATACCGTTTCGAGGCTGATATATGAAGGAGTATAAATACGAGTCGCCAATTCAAAGCGATTATAATTTTTATCTTTGGCGTAAATGCCACGACGCACTCTAATCAACTTACAGTTTCTTACATAGCTGTTTAATCTCACCCTGACAGCATTCCCCGCTTCTACTCCCCACATTAAAGCTACGTCTTTATTGGAAAAGACGGTCTTGGGAGATCGCAATAAAATCTCCACATATTGGCCTTTTGTAGGTTTGTTTTCCATATAGTGACTGTTGGTTAATTTAAAGCTAACTTCCAGTACATTATATGCTATATTCAAAATAAACGCAAGGGTCTATAGGCGCGCATTTCTGCAATATGACAATAGTGTCTCATAGCTTTGCTGATCAAAATTATCATTTGGTGGACCTGGCGAGAATCGAACTCGCGCCTCCCGGATGCAAACCGGGTACACTACCACTATGTTACAGGCCCGCATGCCATAGGTACGCAAACTGCGATAATCATACCTTAATAACGCGCTATTGACAAGTTTGTTGGCTAGCCCTATCCTTTTATATAAACAGGAGTAAGTTTCCTTTGGCCGACTAAATCGGCCAAAGGAATATTTGCACGTTGAAAAATAGCCAATTATACAGAAAAGAGGAGTTTTCAATGCCAGAAAAATTACAGAAGCAATTGATAAGCGACGACGAGGTGCGGCAAGTTCTTGAAAAAATAAACAGCCTTCCGAAAGATAAGCGCGTGGCCTTGGTCGTTCATAAAAATCCGCCACCAGACCCAGATGCGCTCGCTTCAGCTCTTGCCTGGCAAATGGCACTTGATGACCGAGGCATTAAATCGGACATTTTTAGCGGCGGCGCTATTTCCCATCCGCAAAACATTGCCATGATAAATTGCTTAAAAATAGAATTGCGCGACGAAAAATACTGGGAAAGAAATTCGAATAATTACGGACTGGTAATTTTTTGCGACACCTGCCACAATAACGCCGCGATTAACGTGAGGCCGGATATTATTTTCGACCACCACATGAATAGCCCGATTATTGATGGGTGCCTCAATCTCATAAAGAAAGTTGGCGCTAATTCGACAATTGTCTATCATCTATTAAAAAAAATCGGGGCTGAATTTTCTCATCCTAGCCTGATCGCAACGGCACTGGCAGTTGGTATCGACACGGACACGAAGTCGTTGGCGAAAGTCGACGAAGTCACCGAGTTTGACCTCAGTGCTCATCGAGAGCTTTTGTCCCTCGTGGACTACGCGCTTTTTAAGCACCTTACCGAACGTTTCGAGGTCACCAGGGGATTTTTTAAATGCCTAAAAATGGCCTTGAGTGAAAATATCGATGCTATCTTTGTCGGATCTATGGCGGTTTTGGGGGTTGGAGAAATTAAACAAAGCCAGATAGACTACATCCCGCTGATAGCCGATATGGTCCTGCGCACCGAACAAGTTCGGCTTGTAGTGGGCATTGGTATTGTCGAGGGCCAGTTTATCAAGGCGAGCGTCAGAACGGATTTGGAATCAATCCAAATCGACCAATTCTGCAAAGAGGTTTTTGGCGCCGAAACCTCTTCCGAACTTGTTTCAACGGGCGCGCGCCCAGGTTCCGGTGGCGCCAAGGTGCTTTTTAGCGCCAGCGAACAAAGAGAGTGGACATGCGCCATGCCGGAAGAAAAACAGGTTCTGCTTAACATCAAATTACGATAACTTGTTTCAACGGGCGCGCGCCCAGGTTCCGGTGGCGCCAAGGTGCTTTTTAGCGCCAGCGAACAAAGAGAGTGGACATGCGCCATGCCGGAAGAAAAACAGGTTCTGCTTAACATCAAATTACGATA
>MNYC01000058.1 GCA_001872945.1 bacterium CG2_30_37_16 | reverse complement strand
TTAATAAACAATAAACAAATAACAATAAACAAGATTAATATTCGTTTGTTGTCCTACTCCCTTTCCACTAAACCATGGTATATATTGTTCGACTCCTCGAAGAGGGTGGAGAACCCTTCGGCAAGCTCAGGACAGGCTTGAAGTTCGTGCTTCTCTACTTCGTTTCACTTCGCTCGTCATACGACCCGTCTGGTAAGAATATCATGAGACAGTGGGAAGGGAGTAAATAAGGGACATTTTTAATGTCAAATTTCAAATATTAAATGCCAAATGGATGTTTAAAATCAAAAATAACTTTATTGTTTAATATCGATTAATTGGGAGATAAAATGGTGGATTTACGAAAAGAAGATAATTTTGATCCGGAAGATATTGATTTAGAGGATGAGCTACAAAAAACTTACAAAAAAGCTGACAATGAGACAGAAAAGGAGCTAAAGCCTCTTAAAAAGAAAGCAAAAAAATATGGGCCATTTGCTAATATTATTTACCAAAGAATGATTTATAAATTAGCTATCAAAAAGTACGGCAAAGATATGATGATTGGTAGTAAAAAAAGAAGTAGAGTTTTTCACGATTTTTCTATTGTCATTCCGGACGTTCTTTATAAATACAATCATGTGATCCGGAATCTATTCTAATTGTCATTGTGAGGATATCTTAAAATCGCGTCAACTAAGTAATCTTTTTAAAGCTCCTTTTAAGATTCCGTAATTTTTCTATTTACTATTGTATAAGTTTTGATTTTTTGATGAGATGGGCAGCAGTGGCAATCGCCGGGGCCGTGATCGGTCATATCAACAGAAATTGTGCTGGCGGCAACTTGTTTTATATCAATTATCTTCATTGATCCGCTTTCATTAGAAACAATAACTAGATTTTTAAATACTCCCGGACCGCCAAAGTTAGAAGTTAAAATAAATGCAGCTCTATCAAAGGAATTACTGCTTCCTGTTTCGTGAACTATAGTTTTTTCGTCAATATTAATTGACTCAACTTGTCCATTTGGATCCGTAGGGATATGAGGATCCAGAAAGTTTAGTCCTGCAATAAAGCTACTGGATTCCTGCCTTCCATCTTCGCACAAGGCTACGATGGACAAGTCGCGGGAATGACAGAGGAGATGGATCCTGAATCCCTGGACGTAAAGCCCAACGGGCAGGCAAGTTCAGGATGACAAGAATAGGGAAACATCAAAGCGTGGAATGATGTGTAATTTGACATTGCTCTAAAACAATTTATTATTTTAGAGTATAATCTTAGCTAGAGGTGGATTATGTCAAAAATTAGGATTAAAGAGGAGCTTTGGGAACAAGTTGAGGCTTGTCTTAAAGAACAAAAATCATCCGCATACAAATTAGCAATTATTGAAGCAGATAAAATTTTGAATAATTTAATAACTCTTAAGGGTGTACCCGGAGAATCAACTTCCGATAAGGTCATGAAAATTAAGGAAAAATTTTCGGATCTGACCGGACTGGTTAAAGCTTTTCAAACCAAGGATAAAATTTTAAATCATCTAACTTATAACGTTTCATCTGAAGAAGCGGATGCGGCTTTGAATGCTTTGCAGACAGCTATTAATGATTTGGACAAAGAAGGAAGCAGAGTTTCTTTTTCGCAAAAGGTAAGACTGTTTTTTGAATTCTATATGCCAAAAAAATTAAGGAAATTAGAACATCTTGCATTAGCCTTTATTGGATTTTTGGCTTTTATTTTATTTTTGGCAGACACTGGCTGGGGACAGAGCGTTTCATCATTTTTCTTGAATATAGCCAGATTTTTCTATTATGTCATTGTTAAATATGTTTTAATTGCAGGGGTAGTTTTAGGAATTATATTTCTTATGTTCATGTACTTCGAAAAGAAAAACAAAAGATAAAAACAAATCCAAATTACAAATTTCAAATGTCAAATAAGAAAACTTTGATAATTTAGAAATTAGGATTTTATTTGAAATTTGGTATTTGTCATTTGACATTTAGCTGGGAAGAAAATAAACAGTTAATAATTAAGGAAAATTTAAGGGGAAATATCTTTGTCTGAATTCGTCCACTTACATGTCCATAGTCATTACTCGCTTTTAGACGGTCTTGCCAAAATTCCGGATATTGTTGATCGGGCACAGGAGCTTGGAATGAAATCTGTTGCTCTAACCGATCACGGCGTAATGTACGGGATGATTGAGTTTTATAAAACTGCTAAGAAAAAGGGAATAAAGCCGATTCTTGGATGCGAAGTTTATGTGGCCCCAAGAAGAATGGAAGACAAAACCCCCAGAATTGATAGCAGTCCATTCCATTTAGTACTCCTTGCCAAAAATTTCGAAGGGTATCAGAATTTGCTTAAACTTGTAACCGCTGCTCATCTTGAAGGGTACTACTACAAGCCCAGAGTTGACAAAGATATTTTAAAAAAACACTCAAATGGACTTATTGCTTTAAGCGCTTGTCTTGCCGGTGAAATTCCCAGAATGTTGAATAACGGCGATTATGAGAAAGCAAAAATAATTGTCAAAGAATGCATTGATATGTTCGGGAAGGAAAATTTCTTTTTAGAGATGCAAGATCACCCGGCTTTGTCAGAGCAAGTGAGCGTTAATAAGGGGCTTAAAAAACTTTCCAAGGATTTAGGCGTGGGTTTAGTAGTAACAAATGATTCACATTACATAAGAGCAAGCCAGAAAGATGCGCACGAAGCTTTGCTTTGTGTTCAGACCGGTAAGCTTCTAACTGATACTGACAGAATGTCCATGGCTATGATTGACGCTTCTATGCGCTCTTATGAGGATTTATACCCGACATTTAAGGATACTCCTGAAGCTTTTGAAAACACTTTAAAAATTGCCGAAATGTGCAATGTAGAATTGGAGCTAGGAGGGATGATTCTTCCTCATTTTAAGGTGCCGCAAGGTGAAACCAACAGTACTTATCTTCAAAAATGGGTAGATAGGGGACTAAAGAAAAAATATTTAAGTATTACTCCTGAAATAAAAGAGCGGGCCAAGTATGAAATGGATGTTATTAAAAAAATGGAATATGCCGATTACTTTTTAATTGTTTCAGATTACGTGAGTTGGGCAAAAGAACAAGGCATTGTGGTTGGGCCGGGAAGAGGCTCGGCGGCCGGAAGTATTGTAGCTTACGCCTTGGATGTTACGGAAATTGACCCTTTAAAATATAATCTGTTGTTTGAACGTTTCTTAAACCCCGACAGAATTTCTATGCCGGATATTGATATGGATTTTGCTGATGACAGAAGGTCGGAAGTTATCCAATATGTAACCGAAAAATATGGCAAAGACAAAGTAGCGCAAATTGCAACTTTTGGAACAATGGCGGCAAGAAATGCAGTTAGGGATACCGGAAGGGTAATGGGAGTGGCATATTCCGAAGTTGATAAAATTGCCAAGTTAATTGAACCGCAGATATCACTTATGGAATCCGTTAAAATAGTACCCGAGTTAAGGGAAATTTATTCCAACGATCCGCAAGTAAAAAAACTTATCGATTTAGCTTCTAACCTTGAGGGTGTTTGCCGTCATTCTTCAACCCACGCCGCCGGCGTGGTAATTTCCAGGGATCCCCTAGTCAATTATTGTCCGCTTCAAAAAGCGACTAAAGGTGATATTTCGGTAAATACACAATATTCAATGGGCCCAATTGAGGATCTAGGTCTTTTAAAAATGGACTTTTTGGGCCTTTCAAACCTAACAATTATCAAAAACACCTTAAGAATTATTAGAAAAGTTTATGATATCGAAATTGTTTTACCTAATATCCCGTTAGATGATAAAGATACTTATTCTTTGCTTTCAAAAGGAGAAACTACCGGAGTGTTTCAGCTGGAATCTGCCGGCATGAAAAGATATATTAAAAAACTTAAACCCGACATATTTGAAGATATTGTAGCTATGGTGGCCCTATATCGGCCCGGTCCAATGCAGTGGATTGATGATTTTATTGATAGAAAACATGGCAAGAAAGAAGTTGTTTATGCTCATCCTTTGGCTGAAAATGCTTTAAAAAATACTTACGGCGTTATTGTTTATCAGGAACAATTGATGCAGATTTCTAAAGACATGGCCGGTTTTACCGGCGGTCAAGCGGATGCTTTAAGAAAAGCAATGGGTAAAAAAATTGCCGAACTGATGAAAAAAATGGGTAAAGAATTTATAGATGGAGCTGTCAACCATGGAGTTTCCAAAAAAATTGCGGAGGAACTGTTTAATTCAATGCAGGATTTTGCCCAATACGCTTTTAACAAGTCGCATGCTGCTTGCTACGCTCTAATTGCTTATCAAACGGCTTATTTAAAGGCTCATTATCCGGCCGCTTTTATGGCCGCTTTAATGACGTCAAACTATGACGATCAGGATAAAATTGCCATGGAAATAGAAGAATGTCGCCGGATGAAAATAGAAGTTTTGCCGCCCGACGTTAACGAGTCGTTTTCCGAATTCGGCGTGGTTAAAGAAACGGGTAAAATAAGATTTGGTATGCGGGCTATAAAAAATATTGGCGAAGGTATAATTGAGGCGGTTTTACAGGCAAGGGAAGAAGGCGGTAAGTTTGTGAATATCGAAGATTTTGCAACTCGGGTAGGGGCTAGTCAAATTAATAAAAAAGTTTTAGAATCTTTTGCCAAATGCGGAGCTTTCGATAGTTTGGGTATAGAAAGGGGGCAGGTTTTAGAAAACTTCGACAAAATTTCTACTTTTGCTCAAAGAATTCAAAATTCTTCCAGTAACGGTCAGATGGATTTATTTGGTTCTTCCGGTATCCAGACCATCAAGCTGGACCTTCCTCCCACTCAAATAAATGTTACTCAGCGGCAGGCGCTGTCTTGGGAAAAAGAGCTTTTAAGCGTCTATATTTCCCGTCATCCAATTGATGAGTATGATAAATTTATCGACTCTTCGTTCACGCGAATTGGGGAACTATCTGAAAAAGTGAACGAACAGATTAAGGTTGCCGGTGTTATAACAGCAGTTCAAAAAATCTTAACCAGAAACGGTCAAAATATGCTTTTTGTTAAATTAGAGGATAGGACCGGATCTGTTGAAGTTTTGGTTTTTCCGAAGATTTACTTAGAGACCGTCGATATGTGGAAGGATGATAAAGTGGCTGTTGTTGAGGGAAAAGTAAGTGCTAAGGATGATGCATTAAAGGTTTTAGCCGA
This sequence comes from bacterium CG2_30_37_16, assembly GCA_001872945.1. GTDB lineage: Bacteria > Patescibacteriota > CPR2 > CPR2 > CPR2 > GWC2-39-10. The sequence continues at coordinate 983 of MNYC01000058.1, read as the reverse complement.
TAAAGTCTCAGCCGTTGAAGAGATTTTGCTTAAAACTGACTTTTTACCCGAAGAGGGAGAAATGATGGAAATTCATATTTCGGAGGACACAAATTCCATGATCCTTGCCAAAGCTAGGGAGATTTTGCTTTCGTCGAGCGGAATAATGCCGGTTGTTTTAAATCTTAAGAAAGATGGAAAAAATACTAAGATTAAACTGCCTTTCGGAGTTAACGATACAACGCAATTACGAAATAGTTTGGAAGGTATTTTGGGCAGAGGAGTAATAAAAATAAAAGAAATTTAGTGATATTTATCACAAATTTTGGGTTTTTTGCAACAAAGGCCTAGACAAAAGGTGTTTTTTGTGGTAAAATTTCGTCAATTTACTATCATGCTGTTGGTAACTTAACAAGCTTCAAAAGGGATTTACCAAGGACCCCTTTTAGATAATTAAAAAGGAGGTGTCAATCGGCCATGAAATACTTAACCGAAGTTGACGCCGTTTTTCCGCAGTTATCTAAAGATGCCCGTCATCATGTATTAAAAATTGATAGAGATATTGCCATAGATATAGAACGAGTGGAAAAAAGTGGGCAAAATCTGCTTACTAAATTTGCAAATAAGCTTATTCTTTGCCGTCTTTTTCTTGGAAGTGAATATTACGAAAAGTATGATGAAGAATACGAAGAAATTTACGACATTGTACTGGGTGACGAAGACGAGCGTGCCTGCACTTATGAAGGTATGGTTGCAAAAACCATAATCAGAAAAGTGCAAGAATCGGGCTTGGTTCCCGAGATTTTCCATACGGCTTCTGCCGTATAAAGCGCTCCCCGCACGAGCAAATTGGACCAACCTTGAAGCCGATACCCCTTTCGGTTTAAGGCTTGGTCCTTTTCTTATTACCCTTAAAAACCACCAGCTTTTAGCTGGTGTGTGCGTTTTAAAGCGTAGCAGTTAATACGTATAATAAAATCACCCCAATATAGAAAAGAGGTGAT
>MNYC01000032.1 GCA_001872945.1 bacterium CG2_30_37_16 | reverse complement strand
CATTTTATTCCCATTTCAAAGTTGACCTTGGCCGGCCTGATCAATTTGAAACATTTGGAGAATTGGTTGAAGCCATCCATCTTCAAATGAATTACTACAACAAAAGCAGAATCCATTCCAGTTTAAAAATGTCACCCGTAAAATTCAGAGTACTTTATTATTCAAAATCATTAATTAGCAATTCCCCAAGACAAAGACAACTTGTTTAAAAACGGGGTACTTGACATTTTGTACTAGTAATTCTTCAGTGAATTTACTTCTTTGTCTTTCCAGTCTATTTTATTTTCCCTAGTCAAATTCTTCACACCTCCCAGTGTAAAATCGAATTGGTTAAAAGTTTTGAGTTAGAAATCTATCCTTTTAAATCTTGCATAGCAAGTTTGTCAAAAGCAAAATTTAATCGGATCTATCAAAAAAAGCCACATAAATGGCTTGTCTTTTTTGTTAAAGGCCTAGCAAACTCTGTATTAGTTTCTGCCTCATTATCATTTTTTAAGTAATCGTTTGTCAACCTTGATTTTATATGAAAATTGTAGCCTGAAATTATTTTTTAACCTTTACCTTATAACCATTTTTTTGATATACTTTTAATACATGAGGGTTCTAAAAGTCATTCTTTCTGTGGTAATTATAATTTTCTCGGTCGCGTTTGGGGCTTATTTGGGCGTAACTAAATATCAGCAAAAAATTTCTGCTGAAAGTGAAAAACCGGAAGAAAAATTTATTGTTTACCCGCTTCCCCAAATTATTTCTCCAAAACCTAAGGACGAAGTTTCCGGAAAGCAAAATATTTTAGTGGCCGCTCCTGGGGCAAAAGCTTTATATTTTTCCGGAAAAAATGAATCCGGGGAGGCCTTAAATGAAGGAGAGGCGGAATTGGCCAACGGTCTTGGTGAATTCGCGTGGGATACAACGAGTTATAAGGATGATAGTTATAATGTTTATGTAACGGCTTATTACCAGACAGGCGCGCCGTCAAAAGTGGGTATTAATTTAGATGTTAAAAATAGTGATAAAGCCGGAATTATTGGGGAAGAATTAAAATCGACCTCTAACACGGACTATCAGTCCAATAAAAAAATTGATTCGGATTCTGCCTTAACCCTAGACGAAAATAAGGCAAAAGATGAGATAAGTGCACTAGAAATTGACCAGAATCTGCTTATTGAAAAATTAGAGGTGATTCAAAGCGATGATAAATTTAAGGTAACAATAAGCGGTTTGGCTAAAGATTATCAAAAAATAAACGTCAATGTATTTTCGTCACATGAAAAAAAGGAAGTGAATATTGATCCAAATGGAGCTTTTAAAACCAAACTTACATTAGCTAAAGGACGCCATGAAATTTATACTAACTTCGGTGGAAAGAGAAGTCCGGTTGCGGAGGTTTATTTAAGCCCTCAAACTTCCGGGCAAACACTTGCCAATGTCAACGATTTGAAAAAAGAAGTGATAACTTACGGATCTTATACCGGCGGGCCGGCATTTTTGCTAGTTCTATTTGGCTGGTTTTTGCCGATGGGGAGGAAAACAAAGCCTTGCAGGGAAGAGGGCGAAGAGGTAAACTTAAAACATGGAAGAGAAGAGCGAAATCCTAAGTCAGCTCGAAAAAATAAATCAAAAAATTGACAGTCTCGATTCTAGGTTAAAAAAAGAAGATAACTTGCTTTATTGTGTAGGCTTATATGAAGAAGATGGAAAAAATATTATTTGTAAGAGCATTAACTATTTTGCTCTTGTTGTCGCTGCTAGTGTTATTTCTAACTTACGGTTTAAAAAAATATGAAGATGGGCAAGCGAAAGTTGTTGTTACGCCAACACTGCCCCTAACTGCATACCCAACATCGACGCCAACTCCGACTAAAGGCACATATTACGCTATTGTTGTCCATGCTGATAATAATAAATTAGTAATATTTGATACAAACTCTGGTACGGAAAAAACGGTTTCTCGAAATAACAATGTCGCTGTTACTGGCAGTTATGAAAATGAAATCGAAATAACATGGAATGATATAAAGTTGGGGGATACGGTAAAGGTAGGCTATTTTGGCAATAAAATTGATAATATTTCAATCCCCACTATTTCAAGCGAAAAAGAATCTAATAAAATTAGTGGAAGCAGATCTGCAGCCATTGGTTATATATCAATGAATTATTTATATATTGGTTATAACGATGGATCTCCGGAGGCAAAAATTATTCAGTCTAACACGGAACTGTATATTAATAATCAAAAGGTAAATGATATCAATTTATTTAAAGCGGGTAATTATTGTAAGTTCACTTACGTCGGAAACTTTCTTTCAAGGTTGGAACTAGATAAGGGAGTAAGGTAGCTATTATGGATGTTACTTATTCTAATGATTATATTGCAACAGAAATAATAATCCATTAAACTATAAACAGAGATAAAAAATTTGAGGGAGGGTGATATGAAAGTTGCTATAAACGGCTTTGGCCGTATTGGCAGGCAAGTTTTTAAGGCGTTTACGGAAAAATATCCGCATGTGGATATTGTTGCTATAAACGATCTAACCGATAATAAGACATTAGCGCATTTACTAAAATACGATTCCAATTACGGAATTTTTAATGCCGAAATCTCGGCTGACGAAAAAGCTTTATATGTAAACGGAAAAAAAGTCCAAGCTTTTGCCGAAAAAGATCCGGCAAATTTACCATGGAAAAAGTTAAAAGTAGATGTTGTAATTGAGTGTACCGGATTTTTCACAGACGGTGAAAAAGCAAAGGCGCATATTAATGCGGGTGCTAAAAAAGTAATTATTTCCGCTCCGGCCACCAACGTTGATAAAACCATAGTGATGGGGGTTAATCATGACGTTTATGATAAAGCAAAAGATAATATTGTCTCCAACGGTTCCTGTACTACCAACGGTTTGGCGCCGGTCTGCAAAGTTTTGCTTGACGAATTTGGTATAAACAAAGGAATAATGACCACAATTCATTCATATACAAACGATCAAAAAATACTGGATCTTCCGCATGAGGATTTAAGAAGGGCAAGGGCAGCAGCCTTAAATATGATCCCCACAAAAACCGGAGCGGCAAAAGCCATTTCTGAAGTCATCCCGGAGCTTGCCGGAAAGATGGACGGTATTGCGGTTAGGGTTCCCACGCCAACCGTATCAATTGTAGATTTAACGGTAGAAACCGGCCGGCCAGTAAAGGCAGAATGGATAAACGCCGCCATGAAATTTGCGGCCGAAGAGGGAAAGCTAAAAGGATATCTAATGTACACTGAAGAACCGCTGGTATCCATGGACTTAAAAGGCAATCCGTATTCTTCTATTTTTGACGCAACTTTAACCAAAGTTATAGGCGATAATCTGGTTAAAATTTTTGCATGGTACGATAACGAATGGGGCTATTCCTGCAGAGTAACCGACCTCGCTACGTATATGATGAAATAATTCCTCATTATTTAAAAAAACGCGCTCATTTTAAGCGCGTTTTTTAAATTTTTGTTTCTTGCTAAAGGCATGTTTGTAATGATACATTTTAATAAGAGAATAATGTATTAGAGATAAAGGAGAAATATATGAAAGTGATTTCTGAAATTAAAGATTATGATTTGAAGAATGCTAAGGTTTTAGTGCGGGTTGATTATGATGTGAAGATGGAAAACGGCAAAGTTATAAGTGATAACAGAATGAAAGCAAGTCTTGATACCATAAAATATTTAAGGGAAAAGGGGGCAAAATTAATTTTAATGTCGCATCTTGGCCGGCCGGATGGAAAAGTGGTAAAAGAAATGTCTTTACTTACGGTGGCCGAACATCTGTCAGAACTCTTGGGGGTTAATGTATCTTTTGCGCCGGATATTATGTCAGACCAGACAGAAAAAATGATTGATAATTTGGACAATGGCGATGTGTTGCTTTTAGAGAACTTGCGATATTATGCCGGTGAAGAGGGAAATGATGAGAAATTTGCCAAAAGACTTGCATCATTTGCGAGTATTTATGTAAACGATGCTTTTGCAACATCGCACCGGGCACATGCCTCCATGGATGCTGTACCTAGAATCTTAGGTAATAACTATGCCGGTTTTCAGCTTCAGCGCGAGGTTGAAAATTTATCCAAAGTAACCGATAACCCCAAAAGACCGCTTGTTGCAATTATCGGCGGTAAAAAAGTGTCGGATAAAGTGAAAGTTTTAGAAAACTTCTTAAAATTTGTGGATATTATTTTAGTTGGTGGCGGGGCCGCTAATGTCTTTTTAGCTTCTCAAGATTATGAAATTGGCGATTCTTTTGTGGAAGATGATTTATTAGATTTTGCCGATGATTTGCTTTCGAAAGCTGAAAGTGCGGGAGTGCAAATAATAATTCCAAGCGATGTTGTGGTGGCTAAAAAAGTAGCAGAAGGACAAAAAACTGAGATTAAAGACATCACCGAACTCGATAGAGACGATATTATTGTGGATATCGGGCCGGAAACCGTCGAAAGCTTTAAAGAGCCAATTGAGTTTGCCGGAACAATTGTCTGGAATGGACCTTTAGGCATCTTTGAGTACGAAAATTTTAAAAAAGGAAATGATGAGGTAGCCGGACTGATAGTGGATTCCGGCGCATATACCTTAATTGGTGGTGGCGACACTATTGCCGGTCTGCCTAAAGGCTTAAAAGAAAAGTATAGTTACATCTCTACAGCCGGAGGCGCCACCTTAGACTTTTTAGCCGGCAAAAAACTACCCGGAGTAGAAGCAGTGAAATAATTTCCCAAGGAAATTAAATAACAAATATCAAATGTCAAATAACAAATTAATGCCAAAATCCTAATTATTAAATATTAAAAATACTTATTCTTCAACCTTGTGGAGAAGAAACATCAAAAAATAGGTCAAATTTTTTGGTAGTTCTCGACTTCGCTCGAACAATAATTTATACTATACTTAGAATATAACTTGTGAGGGCCATATGACAAAACATAAACTTATTGTTGGTAATTGGAAGATGCACGGAATAATTCCGGAGGCATCTATAATGATCGAAAAATTAAAAAAAGAGCTGGGGGAAGTTAAAAAAACGGAAGTGGTTATTTGTCCGCCTTTTGTAGATCTTATGTCGGCTGACGAATCCGTAAAAGGAACAAATTTAAAACTTGGTGCTCAAAACATTTTTTGGGAAGAAGAAGGAGCATTTACCGGAGAAATTTCTCCATTAATGCTAAAAGGACTATGCAAATACGTCATTGTTGGTCATTCCGAGCGAAGAATATATTTAGGCGAGACCGATAAAATGGTAGCCAAAAAAGCGGCTGCATGTGTTAGACACGAACTAACTCCAATTCTTTGTGTTGGGGATTCCTTGCAAGATTTTGCGGAGGGTTTTTCTAAAGTTACAATACTTTCGCAGTTGCAGGCCGGAGTAAATTTACTTACCAGTGATGAGGTGAAAAAAATTGTCATTGCTTATGAACCGATTTGGGCCATTGGAACGGGTAAAAACTGCACGCCAAATAAAGCGGCTGAAGTTATAAAAGACATAAAACACACCATTGGCGAGATGTTTGGCAAAGAAGCATCGGATAAAATCAGGGTTCTTTATGGAGGCAGTGTTAAAGCCAAAAACTCCAACGATTATTTTGAATTTCCGGAAGTTGACGGTCTATTAGTAGGCGGAGCTTCAGTCGATCACCACGAATTTTCGAAGATAATAATGGGAGCGGAGAAACACGAAAAATAATTCAAAGTTAAAAAATCAAAATGCAAATTACAGTTCTCTGTTTAAAATTAAATAGGACTAAATATTATGTGTACTAGTATTGACATGTGGTGTAATATATACGATTTTAAAAGTTTTTTACTAAATACGGCGACATATTTATCTTTAATTATATTGGTATTTATAGTTATGTATTTTTTTTGGAAGAAACGGCCAAAAATTAAAATAGCTAAGTTTGTGTTAATTTATATAGCAATAGTAATGGTTATTCGCTTTTTTATAATAGCTGCCGCTAATATCTGGAATTTTTAAATCTATTTCTTATCCCTCCCCCTTGATGGGGGAGGTTAGGTGGGGGTGAATAGTTGGCAGATTACACCAAATTAGCGAAGAATTTGAGGAAAAACTCAACGGAAGTAGAAAAAATATTGTGGTCACATTTGCGATTAAATCAATTGGAAGGTTATAAATTTAGAAGGCAGCAACCCGTAGGCAGATTTATTGTCGATTTTGTATGTTTTGAGAAGAAAGTAGTAATTGAATTAGATGGCGGACAACATATGGATGAACATGAGAAGGATCAAAAACGAGATGAGTGGTTAAAAAGTCAGGGTTTTAAAGTTTTAAGGTTTTGGAATAATGAGGTATTTGATAATATAGAGGGAGTGAAGGAAATGATAAGGAGAGAATTGATATAAAAATCACCATCCCCTAGCCCCTCCCATCAAGGGATGGGGATAAGAAGGAAGATTACATCAAGTGCAGGGGATAGGAAATAGGTTTGGTGCAGGCTGCTATAAATGGTGTCACGAGAATTAAATAAACAGAGAGAATACATATGCTAACAACGAACAAAAAAATTTTAGATGAGGCTTATTATCATCGCTATGCGGTGGGGGCTTTTAATGCGCCTAATTTGGAAATTGCAACGGCCATCATTGAAGCGGCGGTGGAGCTAAAATCGCCGGTTATTATTGAGGCTTCAAAAAGGGAAATGCATCATGCGGGGGCCGAATATCTAGCGGCTATTGTTAGGAAAGCGGCCGAAAAATACAAGATTCCAATTTCTATACATTTAGATCATGGAGACAGCTACGAAACGGCAATTGAGGCCATTGAAGCCGGTTTCACTTCCGTCCATTTTGACGGCTCGGCGTTACCCTTTATCGAAAATTTAAGGATAACCAAAAAAGTGGTCGCATACGCCCACAAACACGGAGTTTCGGTTGAAGGTGAAGTGGGCAAGGTTCTAACGCCTTCTTTCCAAGGCCAAGATGCTAATAAAAAAGACTTTTTTACCGATCCGGAGCAGGCCAAGCAATTTATAAACGAGACCAAAATTGATTCTTTGGCTATTTCCATCGGTACGTCCCACGGAGCATATAAAGGTGATACCAACTTAGATATAGACCGGTTGGGCAAAATAAATCAGCTATGCCACATACCTTTGGTTTTGCATGGCGGATCAATGGTTCCATATGACCAGCTGAAACAAGCCATTTTTAATGGAATTGCCAAGGTCAATATAAATACGGAGCTTCGTCTAGCTTTTTCTAACACAATCAGGGATAGACTGGAAAAAGATCCGGCGGAATATGTACCCTATAATTATTTGGGAGCGGCTAAAGACGAAGTTAGAAAAGTGGCGGAAGACAAAATTCAGGAATTCGGAAGTGTTGGAAAAGCGAAGTAGGGCCAATGTCAAATTACAAATTTCAAATGTCAAATGATCAAAAAATAAAAAAAGCAGGAATGAATTATGAGTGAACAGTTATCTTATGCCATGAACCCATCTGATGCGGAAAAGAAAGAAGCTGAGCAGCCAACTTCGGTTACTATTTGTTCTGGCGAAACTGAGGCTAAAATTGCTCCGGAAAAAGGTTGGACTTCTGAATTTCATATAAGGGAGAACCTTTATTTTACGCTGTAGGGGATTTTCTGGCAAAAAGTATTAGAGGCGGCAATTTTCTTGCATTTCCAAATTTTGGTCCCGATGCATTGTTGGGACAACATGGCTTTGCAAGGAATAATGCATGGACATGGGATAAGCAAACGGAAAATTCTGTCGAACTTTCTTTTAAGCCCGGAAATGTAAAAGATAGGGAATTAGATAATCTTTATCCTTATGATTTTGAAAATAAAATGAATGTTTCTGTTGGTGATAAAAGTATAAAATATGATTTTTTGGTAAAGAATAATGGAGATAAAAAACTTCCCACAACGCTTGGATTTCACCCTTTTTTTGCCATAGATAACGATATTGAAAAACAAGTTACTACAAATTTGGAAGGGTTTAACTTGGAAGGTAGAACTTGGGAAAAGGAGAAAGACGATCATTTGTCAAAACCTCTTTATGATGTTCCAGAAGATGGATGTATAGAAATTAATGTCCCCGGAAAAGGGACTTTTAAGATGAATGTCAGTTCCGAATTTAAGAAGGTTTTAGTGTGGAAAGAGCCCGGAGCCAATTTCTTATGTTTTGAGCCATAATCGCTCTAAACGAAGACAACATTACAAATAATGCCATCAACATTGAAGGTATGCGTTTAGACGTTGATCCGCAATCAGAAGTAAATTTAGGAATGGAAATTTCCTTTAAGCCAGAAGATAACGAGAATGAACGAAGTTTTAGCGCCAAAAATGCTAACGGTGAGATACTGGACGTTTTTGTTGAAGGTGATTCTCTGGAGAAAGCCGAAGAAATAGTAATATTAGTTCATGGTTTTGGTACAGATAGGCATGAACGTGGATTATTCGATCAAATTTCTAAAGAATGTGCAGAAGATGATCGAGCGATATTAAGCTTCAGTTTGTCGGGATTTGGTGAAAGTGAAGGTGATCAAAAAACAAAAACTTTAGATACTATGGCCGATGATTTTAAAAGTGTTGTCGAATTTGTTGAAGCGCATAAAAATGAAAGATCAATAATTAATATTATTGGGTTTTCTATGGGGGCATGTGGTAGCAAAGGGTTTATCTAAAATGGATCCGGCAGGACTTCCAAAAGTAATTCTTGTAAATACACCGGGAATGGACTTTAAAAATGAAATTCAGGGATATTTTAAATCACAACAGGAGACGCCTATAGATGAGAATGGCATTTGGTATTTACCAAGGAAAGATGGTACGACAACATATGTAAGTGAGAATTTTTGGAATTCGATTAAAGCCGATGAAGAGCTTGCTAATATTAATAATATAGTAAATAGATTTAAAACTATTTTTATTCGGGCATCTGAAGACGATGTAATTTCCGAAAACACAGGAGAGACATATAAGGATGTGGGTTTTGCCAAAATTCACGAAATCCATGGTAACCATAGTTTTGGTAAGGAAGAAGATCGAGTAAATTTCCTAGGCGTTTTAGATACTAGTTTAGCTAAGTAATTTCTAAATCCTAATATTTAAGATTCTTAATTCTTAATTCAAAATGCTCTCTCATTATAACAATCTAGATTCCCGCCTTCTATCTTCGAGTCTGAGCGACGAGGTCGCTAGAGGCCTCAGAGTCGAAGACGGGAATGATACAGAGATAGATGTTTATTGCTTATTGTTTCCTGGTTTCTGATTCCTGGTTCCTGTTTTCTATTTGAACTTTTGCTGGGAGTTGATATAATTTTAAAAGGAGCATTATATTTAATTTTTAAATTTGAAAGAAATAAGGAGGGTTTTTATGGCAGATGGCGATAAACATATTCTGTGGTTTTCTGAAGTTGGCAAGGGAGACGGCGCAACAGTTGGAGGAAAAGGAGCTAATTTAGGGGAGTTATTAAAGGCGGGGATTCCGGTGCCTAACGGTTATAATATAACCGCTCAGGCATATTTTTATTTCTTAGAGAAGGCGGGACTGAAAGAGCAAATAACCGAAATCTTAGATGGTTTGGATGTGGAAAACTCCAAAGACTTGCAGGAAAGAGCCGAAAGAGTTCAGGCGTTAATTGAAAAAGCAACGATGCCGGAAGACTTAAAAGCGGCAATAGTTGAAAATTATCATAGATTAAAGGGTGACAGGGACAAGCTTTATGTGGCGGTCAGGAGTTCGGCGACGGCTGAAGATTTGGCGGACGCTTCATTTGCCGGTCAGCAGTCAACCTATTTAAATGTTATTGGAGAAGAAGGTGTTTTAGAGGCGGTTCAAAAATGCTACGCTTCTCTTTTTGGTGCCAGAGCAATTTATTACAGAGAAGACAAAGGTTTTGGTCAGCTTGAAGTTGGTATTGCAGTTCCGGTTCAGGAAATGGTTGATGCTGAGAAAGCCGGTGTAATGTTTACCATTGATCCAACTAACAATGACCTTGATCATATTTCCATTGAAGCCGCTTACGGTTTGGGAGAAGTAGTGGTTCTCGGCGCAGTTACTCCGGACAGATATTTGGTTGATAAAAACACGATGCAGATTTCTGCTAAAGAAATTCACAAGCAGACATGGATGTTAACCAGAGAGTCCGGCTCATCAGATACCGATGATCCGGCAAGCTTACAAAAAGCAGCTCAGCCGGTTGCCGTTGATTTGCAGGACAAACAAAAATTAACCGATGATGAAATATTAGAGCTTGCCGAAATCGGCAAGAAAATCGAGGCTCATTATGGGAAACCTCAGGATACCGAATTTACGGTATATAAAGGAAAGGTTTATATGGTTCAATCTCGTCCGGTAACAACTTTAGGTGATGCCTTAGAAAAGAGGGAAGAAGAAGATGCGGCAGCAGCTGGTACTCCGGTAATAGCTTCGGTAGATCCAGTCCCTGCGGCAGCTCCCGTTTCTGCGGCGCCTCAAGCTGTCGCAACTACTACCGAAAAAGAAGTTGTTTTAAAAGGATCCTCTGCTTCAGCTGGCCTGGGCGGCGGTCCGGTAAAAATTATTCATTCCCCTTCCGAAATAGATAAAATTTTAGAAGGCGACGTACTTGTTACCGAAATGACAACGCCGGATTATGTTCCGGCTATGAAAAGAGCTTCGGGTATTGTTACCGACGCCGGTGGTCGAACCTGCCATGCGGCTATTGTGTCTAGAGAACTTGGAATTCCTTGTGTTGTTGGCACCGAGACGGCAACCGAAACCTTAAAATCCTACGACGCAGTTACGGTTGACGGTTCTAAGGGCCTTGTTTATAAAGGGTTACTTGCCGAAGCCGCGCCTCAACCTGCAGCAGCGCCGGGAGTTCCCGGTCAGGCTGCCGGTCCGGTTCAGGTTATGGAAATGGTGAATGAGCCAATTACTGCTACCAGAGTTTATCTAAATCTTGGTGAGCCGGAACTTGCCGAAGAAATGGCAAAAAGAAATGTTGACGGAGTGGGTCTTATGAGGGCGGAATTTATCATCATGGAATATATAAAAGAACATCCACTAAAAGCTTACAAAGAAGGCAGAGCCGAGGAATGGACAGATAAATTAGCTGAAGGACTAGAAAAAATGGCATCGGCATTTTACCCGCGACCGGTTGTTTATAGAGCTACAGATTTTAAAACAAATGAATATAGAAACCTTCCGGGTGGCGAAGACGAACCGCATGAGGAAAATCCGATGATCGGCTACAGAGGATGCTTTAGGTATATGAAAGAGCCCGAATTATTCAATATGGAGCTTGAGGCCATAAAGAAAGTTAGAAAAAATAATCCAAATCTTCATTTAATGATTCCGTTTGTAAGACGCGTTGATGAATTTATGGCGGTTAAAAAACTGGTTGAAGACTCCGGTTTAAAACGTGGTCCGGACTTTAAGCTTTGGATAATGGTGGAAGTACCTTCTACAGTATTCTTAATCGATAAATTTATTGAATGCGGCATTGATGGCATTTCTATTGGATCCAACGACTTAACCCAGCTTATTTTAGGTTTAGACAGAGATTCCTCAATTGTGGCTGAAGAATATGACGAAAGAAACGAAGCAGTTCAAATTGCCTTAAAACGGATTATTGAAGTATGTAGGGAAAAAGGTGTTACTGCTTCAATCTGCGGCCAGGCACCATCAGTTTACCCTGAAATTACGGAAAAATTGGTTGAATACGGTGTAACTTCAGTTTCGGTCAGTCCGGACGTAATTGATTCCACCAGAAGATTAATTGCATCAGTTGAAGAAAAGTTATTACTTCGGGAGCTTGCGGAAGTTAGGAAGAACTTTCACATATGATAAAACGTTTTGTTGTTTTAACGGCCGCATTTTGTACATCCCTTTTTCTACTCGGTTCGGTACTTGCTTCCAGCGGAGAAGTCACTATTGGCTTATCTTATCAAGGAAGTGTTTATCATACCCACAAGAAGATAGTTGAAAAGGAAGTACATTTGGTAGGAACGGCAAAACCAAAGTCGGAAATTTTGCTTATAATTAGGCAAAATGGTTCAATCGCGGAAAGAAAAACTTTGATTTCGAATATAAAGGGAGACTGGGCTTATAATCTGGTAAATGTTCAAGATGGAGATTATGAAGTTGACGCTCAGCAAAAAAACGAAAAAGGCGACTACACGGATCCGGTTTCCCTAATTTTTACTATAGATAGCAGACAAGATCCAAACCAAGAGGAATATACAAAGATAGTTTGTTATGTTCTTGGTATAGCCTTGGCTTCAGGTATCGGCGTTACTCATTATTTAAGGAGTTATAAGAAGAAGAAAAAAAGTAAAAAGAAAGTAAAAACCAAAAAGAGTTAGTAATTGAACGATCAAAATTTATTAACAAGACAAGGGGATGACCAAGCGGCATCAGCCGGTAGTTTTAGTAGTGGTAAAAACGGATCAGATGATGATACCTATACAGGATCAAACTACCAGGCGATAATCGGCGACGATTTTGATATTGATAATGTTCCGGCCAGTTCGGAGCCTGATGTAATAGAAGCTACCGAGGAAAGCAAGGAAAATTCAGATGCCGAGTTTATTGGAGAAGATTATCAAAAGCTAATAACCCAAGATTATAATCAACAAAAAAATGCACAACCTTCTAAAGACAAGGCGGAGGATGCAGTTTTTCAGGTACCCGTAGAAGATGAAAACATGGATCCGGTTCTGGAAGAAAAAATAAAGCAAGTTGAAGACGAACTGCCTCATATTGAAATAGTTCCCGACGAAGATGGAAATAGCGAATCCTCCAACGAAGAATCAGAATTGGATTATATTGAGGTAGTACCGGAAGAAAATAAAACCGTTGCGGAAAGCGGGGAAGAGGTAGAGATAAATGAAAAATTGCCGGTAGATTCTGAGTCTATTGAAATAGTAGAAGGAGTAGAATCTGATCAGCAAGCGGCAGAAGTTGCAGAGCCGGAAGAAGAAAATGAAACTGTCCAAGAAGGGGTTGAGATTACTGAACCAGAGCCGATTATAGAGGAAGCTGACACTGAAGAACAGCCGGTTAGAACATCGCCCGTCTCTTTTAACTCTTGGATTTCCGATTTATCGGAAGCAAATCCGTCAAGTGACTCTCCTGATAGCGAGGAAGAAAATGCAGTAGTCCAAGAAAATGAAAATCCTGTGCTCAACACTTCGGATAATGATAATAGTTTTAATACTATGGCGGCTGATTACGGGCAAAGCACTTCTCCCGTTACACCAGCGGATGATAATAGCACGGCAAGTGTCCAGATAGCGCCGAGTCAAAATGATATATCGGACGACGCTGTATTGTCGCATGCCGACGATCAAGATGATAATAATAAAGAAGACTCCTTGCAGAGCATAGAAAATTTAATTGAACAAGAGATCAGGCAAGAAAAAGACAATTTGGAAACAATCAGTGGAGAAATAGCCAAGGATCAATCAAATGCTACCGCTTTTCCGGAACTTAGTACCGCCCTCAGTGATTTAACGGGTTCGTCTTCCGTGCCCGGTCTAACAGCAGATGTTAATGCTTCTCTTAACTCAGGACTAGATAGCGCTGTAGCTGCTCTAGCGGGTCCCGGTTCTTCTTTAGACAGTGCCGTTTCAAGTCTAAATCAAAATACAAAAGTAGAAGAAGCGCCGGTACAAAAAGCTTTTGATTCTTCAAAAATTGATTTTCATTTTGCTTCAGTTGAAGATAAAAAACCGAAGAATTTTTTTGACAATATAATTCACCTGGGCGATAAACCGCCAAGGGTCGCGTCCAACCTACAGAGCGATGTTGGGAAAGATATAAAGCCTTTAGATTTTGGCAATAAGTTGATGCCGGAAAGCGAACCGCCGGTAATACCAGCACCAAAGCCATCAATGTTTAGTTCGCCCAAAGAGGCAAATGCAGATTTTGTAAAAGAAATAGAAGCTGCGCAGGAAAAGAAAATGAAAGCGATTAGAGATGGAAAAAGAGAATTGCCGCCAATTGTCAAAAGTAGCGGGCCCGATGCGAAAGTTATTCCACCCCAGGGTCCCGGAGATACCACAAACGAAAAAACAATTGATAGAAGCATAGTCGAATCTTCTACTCCGCATCCACCGGTTCCGGCAGCTGCTATGCCTCCGGTTCGGCCGTCTATTGCTGCTACGGCAGAAATGAGTCCGAATCCGGTTTCAAGTCAGTCGGTTTCATCCAGACACTTTAATTTTTCGGCGGATGCCAATAATATCATTCTTCCAAGTGAAAGAGTGGATGTAAAAAAGATTGTAGTTAAGATAATCTATGGTTTAATATTAGTTGTTTTTGTGGTAGTTTTAACCTATCTTGGTTTTAAATTTTGGAAACAAACTAAATAAGGAAAATATATATGGCAAAAATTAAAGAAATTATTGGTCGTGAGATTTACGATTCCCGCGGAAACCCCACGGTAGAAGCTATTGTTTTTTTGGAAAATGGTGTAACGGCTAAAGCCAGCGTCCCGTCGGGTGCTTCTACCGGAGCGCATGAGGCCTGCGAGCTTCGCGACGAAGATGGCTTTGGTGCTAAAGTTGCTGCTTCAAATGTAAGTAAAATTTCTAATGCGCTAAAGGGCAACGAGGTGTGGAACTTAGAAGAACTTGATAAAGCGATGATTGCTTTAGACGGAACCGAAAATAAATCTAACTTAGGGGCAAATGCCATTTTGGGAGCTTCTTTAGCATTGGCCAGAGCTGCGGCAATAGCTAAGGGCGTTCCTTTATATAGATACCTTCAGGAGTTTTATGAATTTGATCAAAAATATATTGCCCCCAAACCACTTTTAAATATCCTAAACGGTGGCAAACATGCAGATAATAATGTTGACGTTCAGGAAATGATGGTTGTGCCGGTTATGGGAAACAACTTTGAAGATAGAATAGCTGCCGGAGCCAAAATTTATCAGTCTTTAAAAAAAGTTTTAAGAGACAAAAAATTGGCAACCATGGTTGGTGATGAAGGCGGTTTTGCGCCCGATTTAGCTGATAATGAGTCCGGAATAGCCTTACTAACTGAGGCTATAAGTCGGGCTGGATTTAAGCCGGGTGAAGAAGTTTTTATTGCCCTAGATGTTGCTTCTACGGAATTATTTAATGATGGCAAGTACATTCTTAGTTCTCAAAATTTATCGCTTACCGCTTTAGAGATGACTAAGATGTATGCGGATTGGATTAAAAAATACCCGATTTTTTCAGTTGAAGACCCTTTAGCGGAAGATGATTTTGACGGTTGGGAAAATTTAACAAAGGAACTGGAAAATACAAACGGCCGAAAAATTCAAATTATAGGGGACGACCTTTTTGTTACTAATCCGGTCAGAATTAAAGAGGGCATAGAAAGAAGGCTAGCAAACGGTGCCATTATTAAAGTTAATCAAATTGGAACGCTCTTAGAAACTATCGAGGCTATAAAAATGCTTCAGAAGGCCAATTTCCAACCAATTATTTCTCATCGTTCAGGGGAGACTACCGATGATTTTATTGCCGATCTAGTTATTGCCTCAGGGTGCGGTCAAATAAAATCCGGTGCTCCGGCCAGGGGCGAAAGGGTTTCCAAATATAACCGCTTACTCGAAATTGAGCGTAATATAAAAGAAAATCGCGGAGAATTGTCATAAAGTGCTGCCCAGTTTAAGTTTTTTTAAAATAATAACCATGGGGTGGCAGATATTTATCCAAAAACCTTGGCGGAATTTTTTCTTAATTTGCTTGCCCTATTTGGTGAGTTTGTTAATTCTTAATTTAGCGGCTACTGCCCTACCTGAATTAACGTTTACTCCCAAGCAAATTTTGGAGGCTATTAATACGCCGGAAATGGCAAGAGTGGCACTGGCTTCGCTTGTTACGCTCGTTATTAATGTTGTTTTAAGTACTGTAAGCCAACTTTTGTCGTTTCGGATTATAGACACTTATTTCATGGATAAAGACTTAGATCTTTTGTCTTTTATCAAATCTAAGTATTTGGGTTTATTATTAGTTAATACGCTAGCTTATCTAATAATTATCGGCGGATTTATTCTTATCCTGCCGGGCATCTACTTTGCCTACGCATTTTTATTTGCCGGCCTGAATTATTTAGTAATGGAGGAAAAAGGTCTTACAAGCCTAAAGCAAAGCAAAAAATTCATGAAAGTTTACGGGCCGGAATCGGTTTTTATGGCAAGCCTAGTTCTTTTATTTTTGGTAATGGTTCTTCTTCCTTTATCATCAATTCCTTATGTCGGTCAGGCTCTAAATTTAGCGCCGGCGACATTTTGGTTTTATTTAAGCCTCTACTTACTTTATTTTAAAGGTGCTAAAATAGAGATGATTAATAAACAAAAACATGAAAAACAAAAAAATTCTTCTAGTAATAATAGACGGATTGGGTGATCGTCCCATAAAGCAGCTTAAAGGATTAACTCCTTTGGAGGCAGCAAGAAAACCCAATTTAAAGTTTATGGCATCTAAGGGACTTTGCGGAATGCAAAATGCTTTGCCGCCCGGTGTCTATCCAACCTCAGAAGAAACACATATAGCACTTTTTGGATACGATTATAAAAAGGATTATCCCGGCAGAGGAGTACTGGAGGCTTTGGGGATAAATGCTCCATTAGACAAGGGCGATTTAGCTTTTAGGGTGGACTTTGGAACCGTCGATGAAAATTTGAAAGTGATTGATCCGAGAGCCGGCAACATCCAAGACATTAAAGAATTTGCCGAGGTTATAGGCAGAAGAAAAATTGACGGTTTAGAATTTAAAGTTTATCCGGGGCTAGCTCATAGAGGAGTATTAATTATCAAGGGCGCCAATTTAAGCCATCGAATTCATTCTCACTCGACGGTTATTTCCGATACGGATCCTCATAAAGCCTTACCTCATAAGAAAAATGTTAAGGTTTTAGTGCCTCAACCATTGGAGTCATCTTTGGCTGCGCTAACAACTGCCAGAGCCTTATGGAGATATCAGCAAGAAGTTTATCACTTCTTAAAAGATCATCCATTGAACAAAAAAAGAATAGAAAAAGGACTTTTGCCTGTCAATTATTTGCTTACAAGAGGTTGCGGTTCTTATTTTAAGGTTGATGATTTTAAAACAAAATATGGCTTAAAAGCCGCTTGTATTGCCGGAGCTCCATTGTATAAAGGAATCGCCAGTTTCCTTGGCATGGATGTTCTTAAAGTTAAAGGAGCGACGGGTCTTTATAATTCAAATTACAAGGCTAAGGTTAAAGCGGCAAAAAAAGCTTTAAAAAAATATGACTTTGTTTATCTTCATTTTAAGGCGACGGATACGGCCGCGGAAGAGCTTGGGGATTACAACTTAAAGAAAAAATTAATAGAAAGAATCGACAAAGAGATAGGAAGTGTGAGAAAATCAAGGAGGGAAATAATTTTCGTGTCCGGAGATCATGCAACCGCATGTGAAGTTAAAGATCATGTGGAAGATCCGGTGCCATTTCTATTATATGACGGAGGAAAAAATAGAGACGGCATTGCCGATTTTGGCGAAACCAGTTGTCGGTTTGGTTCACTAAAAGAACTTCGGGGTAAAGAAATATTTGCTCAAATTTTAAAGCGTTCCGGGAGGGTGCACTAATGTTTGATATTGTTTCTATCGGTGGTTGCAGCAGAGACATTTTTTACAAAACTGCAGAAGGAAAAATTATAAAAGATAAGAAACAGACTTTTCTGGCTTTTGAGTATGGTAGTAAAATTATTCCCGAAGATACTTACTTTACTTATGGCGGAGGCGCTTATAATTCCACTAGAAATTTTGCCAAGTTAGGACTAAAAACGGCTATCGTTTCCAGTATTGGCGGTGAGGGCACGGGGTCACTGATTTTTAAAAACTTAAAAAACGGAAATATCGGCACCCAATTTTTAAATAGATCAATAAAGCATCATACGGCTTTATCTTTTATCGTTGTTGATGGCAAAGATCATGTTTTATTTACCTATAGGGGAGCAAACGATGATTTGAAAATCGAAAACTTAAAAAGCCTAAAAAATGCCAAGTGGTTTTATATAACTTCGCTTAGCGGACATTCTCATATGCTGATTCCGAAAATATTTAAGTTTGCACGGGCTAATAAAATTAAAATCGCTTGGAATCCCGGATCGGCACAACTAGAGGAAGGATATAACCGGTTGGCCCCCTTTTTAAAAGAAACGGATATTTTAAGTTTAAATGAAGATGAAGCTAAGGAATTAGTAAAGTCAGCTAAATCAAAAGTGGATAAAAAAGACACAAAAAGTATTTTAGCAGAGCTGAAGTCACTTGGGCCTAAGATTGCCGTCATTACTTGCGGTAGGAAAGGAGCTTATGTATGCGACGGTTTTGCGGATTATTTTCAAAAGGCTTTGTCGTCAGAAATTATCGATACAACCGGTGCCGGAGACGCATTCGGTTCCACTTTTACGGCTTGTCAAATAATGGGTCTTTCTATTGAGATGTCCATGCAAAAAGCAGCTAAAAATGCTGCTTCGGTTGTTGGAAGATGGGGGGCAACAGAAGGACTTTTAAAGAGATCGGATTTACTTAAATGAAGAAAGAGTTGTTGTTTCATCCAAAATCAATTGCGGTAATAGGCGCTTCGAGGGAATCGGATAAGCTAGGGTATTTGGTTTTGGCAAACATAAAAAGATATGGATACAAGGGAAAAGTGTTTCCGGTTAATCCGAAGGCAGATGAAATACTGGGCTATAAGTGCTACCAAACGGTTCATCATGTTCCTGAAAACATTGATATGACTGTCATTTTAATTCCCGCTCCCTTTGTCCCGGATATTGTTGAGCAATGCGGTATTAAAGGCATTAAGACCGTTATTATAATTACGGCCGGTTTTAAGGAGATTGGAAAAGAAGGCAAAGAGATGGAAGATAGAATAGCTGAAATTGCAAAAAATCATAATATTCGCATTTTGGGACCTAATTGTTTGGGATTTATTGATACTTACCAAAAAATAAATGCTTCGTTTGCCGAAAGTATGCCGGAAAAATATGATGTCGCTGTTTTCTCTCAGTCCGGTGCGGTTTGTACTGCAATTCTGGATTGGGCTAATTTAAACGGTATTGGCTTTTCCAGATTTGTTTCGTTGGGAAACAAGTCGGATATAAATGAAAATGACTTACTTTTAGAGTGGGAAAACGACAAAGCGGCCAGGGTAATACTTGGTTATTTGGAAGCTATTTCTAACGGGCCGGAATTTATTAAAAGAGCATCTAAAATTACCGAAAAAAAACCTCTTATTATTCTAAAAGCGGGAATTACCAGTGCCGGTGCCAAAGCTGCCGCTTCTCATACCGGAAGCTTGGCCGGTTCGGAGACGGCTGTTTCTGCCGCTTTTAAAAAAGCCGGCATCATAAGAGCCAATTCACTGGAAGAATTATTTGATTATGCTAAAGTTTTTGCCTATCAGCCGCTAATAAAAGGAAACAAAATAGCCATTGTTGCAAATGCCGGTGGTCCGGCGGTTATGACGACTGATGCGGTTATCGAAAGTAAACTAGAACTTGCAAAACTTTCGCCCATCACCACTGCTTATTTAGAGAGAAAATTGCCGCCGATTGCTTCTAAGAAAAATCCAATTGATGTTGTAGGGGACGCGAAGGCGGATAGATACAAAGTGGCTTTGGAGGCAACTTTGTCTGATAAAGGTGTTGACGGCGTTATTGTCATTTTAACTCCTCAAATTACAACCGAAGTTGAGGAAACAGCCAAAATAATTGTTACTCTCTCTAGAAGATATAACAAGCCGGTGGTTGCGGCATTCATGGGCGGTAAGAGAGTGGAAGCGGGCCTTAAAATATTAAATGACAATAAAATACCAGCATTCAATTTTCCGGAAAGAGCCGTTCGAGTGCTGGAAGCAATGTATCAGTATAGAAATTACTTAAATGAACGGCCAAATTATAAAGTAGCTTATTTTGATAAAGATAAGGACAGGGTTTCTTATCTTTTAGGCCAAGCCGAAGCAGCAGATATTTATAACTTAGGTGACTCCATGGATAGTTTGGCGTCAAAAATTTTAAAATCCTACGGAATTCCCGTTGCCAAAAGTATCATGGCAAAGACGGCGGAGGAAGCGGCTGAGGCGGCAGCGGTAATTGGTTTTCCGGTTGTTTTAAAAATTACCTCTCAGGATATTTTACACAAAACGGATGTTGGTGGTGTCAAAATTGGTTTAAATAACAAAGTTGAAGCTAAAGAGGCTTTTAAAGAAATAATAAATAGCGTGAATGCAAAAATGCCGGATGCCAGGGTAGAAGGAATAACCGTTTATCATATGGTCAGAAAAGGACAGGAAGTAATTGTGGGCGCTAAGCGTGATCCCGTTTTTGGGCCGGTTATTGTGTTTGGTCTTGGCGGTATTATGGTTGAAGTTTTGCACGATGTTTCTTTTAGGATTGCTCCGGTTTCTTTAAGGGAAGCAGAAGAAATGATTGAAGAAACCAAGGGATCAAAATTATTAAAAAGTTTTAGGGGCGGTGAGGCATATGACATTGAAGCTATTGCTGATACAATTTTACGGCTCTCTCATTTAATGATCGATTTTTCCGAAATAGAGGAAATAGATATTAATCCGTTAAGAGTAAACGAAAGAAACAAGGGCGTTATTGCCCTAGATGTTAAAATGGTATTAAAAGAAAACAAGTCTGACTAATGCAAAAAATAATAACTTTTACTCTATTATGGCTTTTAATCGTCAATATATTTGGACTGGCGGTTTTAAATCGATTTAATTTGAATCCGGATACATCACAGTGGTGGCTAAACCCCAGTGAAGTTTATCAAACGCAAGGCTGGAATATGAGTTCAATTCACTCTCGGTGGGATTCGAAATGGTATGAAAGCATCGCCGGGGAGGGTTATCATTTAATTCCCAACAACATTCTTTCCAACATCGTTTTCTTTCCCTTGTATCCTTTACTTATGAAGAGTTTATCTTTTTTTCTTTTGGGAGACATGGTGCTGTCGGGGTGGATTTTAAGTATGGTATTTTTAATTTTAGGGGTTGTTTTTCTTTATAAACTCATTAAAGAATTTCATAAGGAAATTGATCCGTTTCGGGCAATATTTTTGATGCTTATTTTCCCGACGGCTTTTTTCTTTAATGCCGTTTATACCGAATCTTTATTTTTATTTTTGTCAGTGGCGGCTTTTTATTATTCGTTTAAAAAGAAATATTTAATTTCTGCCGCTTTTGGCTTTTTGTCTTCTATAACCAGAATAACGGGCATTTTTTTAATCATCCCCTTATTTTGGGAGTATTGCAAAGAGTTTGGGAAAAAAGGGATTTTTAAAAAGGAATTTTACTATTTGTTTTTAATACCTCTTGGAACGCTTGGTTTTTTTACTTATCATTTCTTAAAATTCGGCAATTTCTTTCTCTTTCTAGAGGTCGAAAGAAATTGGGGGAGAGCATTTGATTTTGGAAGAGACGTGCCGGCCGTAAATTTTACCAATCCGGCAATCGTCAATTATTCGTTTGATGTTTTATGCGTAATTTTTGCCGTTACAATGTCAGTCATAGTTTTAAAAAAATTACGCACCTCTTACGGAATTTATATGTTTACCACTATTTTAGTTGCTTTAAGTACCGGAACCATGATGAGCATAGAAAGATATATTTTAATTTTGTTTCCAATTTTTATTTATGCAGCTTCAATTAAGAATGAACTTACAAAAAACGCCTGGGTTTTGATATCAACCTTACTTCTGGCAATAGATATTACTCTTTTTGTAAATAATTATTGGGCAGGCTAATTTTTTAAATAGGCTTTGAATTTTTTAAATAGTGATGTTAAAATATTAATGATGGAGGGGAGTTGAAAAAAGTTTTAGCAACAGGTAACGATGCTGTCCTTAAGGCCGCTTTAGATGCAGGTGCCGGAATGTTTTGCGGTTATCCCATTACGCCCTCAACCGAAATTCTAGCCGGTTGGGCAAAGGCGGCAGATAAAAATAAGAATCTAATTTTCATCCAAACGGAAGACGAAGCCGCTGCTGGCTTTGGTGCCATTGGCGGTATTTTAGCCGGTAAAAAAGCATGGGTTGCCACTGCCGGAGTGGGTAATGTTATAATGCAAGATCCTTTATCCCTCGCGGAAGGAATGCGCATCCCGATTGTTGTTTATATTGCGCAACGAGGCGGCCCGTCTACGGGTACGGTCATTTTTTCTCAGCAAGAGGTAGTCTTAACCAGAAAAGGCGGTAATGGAGAAGGTTTAAGAATTGTGTATTCCCCCGGGAATATCCAAGAACTTTACGACTATGTTTTTAAAGCGTTTGATATTGCCTGGAAATATTATTTTCCGGTTTTTATTTTATCTGATGGATATTTGGGCAAAACTTTGGGCGAAGTTGCCTTTCATCAGGGCAAAGCTATGCCTTCCCACCCCATAATGCTAAACGAACATCGCGCGGCTGCCGGTCATTCCTTAAATCTTAGAAATTGCTATAGCTTAGAGGAAGAATTGGGAGAGGTGCTAAAAAAACAAATATCCGACTACGAAAAAATGAGTGAGAAAGTTGTTGAGCATGAAGAATTTTACGTAAAAGACGCAGATCTTTTGATATTTGCTCATGGCAGTGTTTCGCAGGCAGCCAAGGCAGCAATTATAGAAGCAAGAGCCAAGGGTTTAAGGGTAGGCTTATTTAGGCCCTTAACTTTAAGTCCATTTCCAATTAAAGAATCTAGGAAAGTCGTTAGAGGTATTAAAAAAATACTGGTAGTAGAAGCTTCTCTAGGCCAGTTTAGCGATATCATAAAAAGTGCTATTTTTGGTGGGACGGATGCTAAGTATTTTGAATTTTTTAAACCGGCCGAAGGTATAACACCAGAAGAAATACTAGAAAAAATAGAGGAATACCTATGAACACAGCAATGCCAAAATGTTTTAAAAAAGAATCAAAGCCGTCAAAATTTTGTCCGGGTTGCGGGCATAGTATTGTTTTAAAAATGCTCGGGCAAGTGATTGACGATTTAAATATCCAGAAAAAATCCTTTTTCTCAATTGACATTGGCTGCTCGCTTCTTGCTTGGGATTTTTTCGATGTTGATACTATACAGACCCATCATGGCCGGACAGTTCCGGTGGCATGGGGGTTTAAAAGAGCCAATAATAAAGCAGTCGTTATTGCATATACCGGTGATGGAGGCGGTTATGCTATTGGGCTTCAAAATTTAATTTATGCTTCCCTAAGGCAAGAAAATATCACCGTTATTGCCGTAAATAACACCGTATATGCAATGACCGGAGGACAAGCGGCGCCAACTACTATGCCGCATGAAATAACCGATAGTACTCCAAACGGCGACTTCACCTTGGAAAGACCCTTCTTTGGTCCGGAAACATTAAGTTTGGTTGCGGAGGGAACTCCATATATTGCAAGGGGATCAATTTCTAATCCGTTAATTTTAAAAAATTATATCAAAAAGGCAATTTTACATCAGCAGGAAGGCAAAGGCTTTTCTTTTGTAGAAGCTCTGTCTATCTGTCCCACAAATTGGAAAACGGATGCCAAAAAATCTTTTGAGTTCTTAAAAGAAATGGAAAAAACATATAAATTAGGAGAATTAAAAGGTGACTAGTTATATCGCAAATTTTTCTCTTGTTGGTTCTTTTTTTGTTAATCTTATCTATGCGGCTTTAGTGGCGGCATCTGTGGCGCTTGGCGGCATTGGGTTCGTATATTTTAAAAATTCGAAAAAAAGACAGAGCAAATTTTTTGCATTTCTAATATCAGCAGCCAGCGTGTTTTTTCTGGTTATGATTTTCTGGACGTTTATAATTATGCTGACTTTAAGGGAGGTTCCTAAATGATAAAACCGCTAAAAATAATAATTGCCGGAGAAGGCGGTCAAGGAGTTCAGGTTATAGGCAAAACGCTTACTGTTGGTTCTTTTATCGCCGGTAAGCACACCACTTTTATTCCAAATTACGGCGTTGAGCAGCGCGGCGGCGTTTCCATAGCGTTTGTCCAGATTTCCGGCGGGGAAATTCCTTTTCCCAAGTTTGGTAAAGCCGATTTATTGGTGGTTTTATGCAGGAGGGCTGTTGAAAGAACTAAAACGTATATTAAACCGGATACTCTATATATTTACGATAGAGAACAAATATCCTCAAGAGACGTTGAAGATATAGAATGTCAAAAAATTGGGTTAGACGGCCAGGAATATGCAAAAAAATATTTGGTTTCAAAGGTGGCCAACGTCATTTATTTAAGCGCAATTGTAGCGTCAAAAAAATTGTATTCAGTTGAAACGGTAAAAAAGGCTTTAATGGAAGAAATTGGCGACAAATTGTTGCAAGATCAAAAATTGCATCAATTAAATTTTAAAGCGGTTGATGCCGGAGCAAAAATGATTGAGGTCGCGTTAAAAGAAGCAGGAGAAAAAGTAAATGTATAAGCCGGTTTCGTTTGAAAATGGTGAAAGAAAATGGACTAATTTTTTAGAGATTTGCAAAGGTTGCGGTATTTGCATCGAGAAATGCCCTCAAAAATGCCTAAAATTTTCCGAAGATAACATGGGTTACTATTCTACTCCCGCCGTGGATTGCGACATAGACCGGTGTATCGTTTGCAAAACCTGCGAAATGTTTTGCCCCGATGTTGCTATAAACGTGAATAAAAAACCGTAAGGATATATACAAAAAAGAAAAACATTACTTTGGAGATTTTATTGCCGCCAATCCCCTGAGCATTGGCGGTTATGATTTAAAAGTAACGCCTTAGTCTATAAAAACTGTTAACAATATTAAGACGATCGCCCAATATCTGTAATATCAGAGAGTGGCTGTTGGGTTGATGTTAGGGCTTTTTATGCTATTGTGTTAATTATGGAAAAGAGCTTGAACATCCTGGCCTAATGAACATTTTTGGGTGGCTATTTCACCCTAAAGAGCAGGTAGAATATCAGTTTGATCTTTCGATCTCGTCTTAACCCATTATGAATATTAACCTTCTTTTTTATATATGAAAAAGTTCCCTCCATACTGTTGTTAGTGTTAGGGATATTGAGTTCTGGATGATCATAAAAAGTGAATAGATAGTCCAGATTTCTTTTTAAGCTAAAGTAAGCACTCCTAGTTCTCCTGTGAGTGAAATAGTTTCTTCCTGTCTCCGGATTAAAAGTTT
>MNYC01000001.1 GCA_001872945.1 bacterium CG2_30_37_16 | reverse complement strand
TAATGACTATATGCCTCCTTACGAGAAACTGAAATCTCTTCCTAATGCCAGCCAGTATTTAAAGGATGGTAACACCTTTGAGGAGTTGGATAAAACAGCCTACCAAGCGAGTGATAATGAGGCCGCCAAAGTAATGCAAAAAGAGAAAGAAAAGTTATTTAAAATAATGAAAAGAAAGGAGAATTTCTAGTAAGAATTTTCCTGCACCAAAACACTCCGTTTAGTCCGATTATTGGATTAGAATTGACTGCAAAAGCAAGCTGCTATCCTTCTGGATTCCCGCCTCCGCGGGAATGACATCTCCATATAAATGGACATTAACTGTTTCCCTCCACCACCACCGCAAACTCCCCCTTTTCCTTTACTCGGCTTGATAATTCTAAAAGGCCGCCCCTTAAAATTTCTTCAAATTTTTTTGTAGCCTCTCTTAAAACTACCGCTTTTCTATCACTACCTAAATAATCCGCAAGTTCAAATAATGTTTTCCTAATCCGATGCGGGGATTCGTAAAAAACGATTGTTCTTTTTTCGGTTTTTAAACTATTAAACAAAGTTTGCCGGCCTTTTTTCTTGGGTAAAAAACCCAAGAACACAAATTGATCCGTATCAAAACCAGAAACTGACAGAGCAGCAGTTAGCGCCGATGGGCCTGGGATTGGGATTATTTTCGTTTCCGGCAGCTCCTTTAATATTTGAGATATCAAATATTGTCCGGGGTCAGAAATGCCCGGAGTACCAGCGTCAGAAACCAAGACTAAATCCTTTTCCTTTTTTAATTCTTCGATAATAAAATCAACTTTGGTGATCTTTGAATGCTGATGATAACTTACCGTGGGAGTCTCAATTTTGTAATGGTTTAAAAGTATTCTAGTATGCCGGGTGTCCTCGGCCAAAATTAAATCAACTTCCTTTAAAACACTAACCGCCCTAAAAGTCATATCCCCTAAGTTGCCAATTGGCGTCGCTACAATAAAAAGCTTGCTCATAAATATTATTTCTTCTTACCAGCCGTCTTTTCATCCTTAACAATATACCTTATATGAAAAGCGAATAATGGAACGCCAATAATCAACATGGAAAAACCAAAATTTAATTGACTGTAAAACGGGTCATAAAGATTCATTTTTTTATTTTTGACCGTATCTTGCCAGTTTTTGTAATCTTTAAGCCAAGATTCTATGGCTTCTTTATCAGCTTTTGATAAATCCTCTCTTAAGGTTAAGTCGCTAATAGCTTTAGTGTCATTTAATGGAAGCGGCGGAATACCGGCCATTTCTACTTGACTCTGAGGACCTTGTTTAAAAATGTATTTGGTCATTGCGCCATTTATTATTGCAAAAGATCCAATAACAATCATTAAGAGCGCGCCCAGTGAAGCAAACGAATAATAAATCCCTTTCGGACTTAAGTCTTTAAACATAGATTCCTTTCTATTAAATTATTTTAAAATCTTCAAACTCGGAGGTTGCTTCGTTTTCAGTAGCATCAACATCGGCAACTTCAGCCATCGGGCTACCTTCCCAAGCCCAATCTACAAAATCTTTCAGGGCATCACTTTCGCCTTCAACTGAAATTGATACATCGCCGTTTGGCTCGTTTCTTATCCAGCCGGTTAACTCTAGATCTCTTGCTTTTTTTGAAGCATGATGCCTGTAAAAGACACCCTGAACATCCCCCTTAACAAGTAAGTGAAGACGCTTTACCACTTTAAGTTTCTCCTCTTATTATATTATATAAACTTAACCAATCATCTAAACTCAGCTCTTCCGCCCTGGCATCGATGCCAATTCCCGATTCCCCTAATATCTTTATAGTTTCTTCTTTGGAAATTTGCAAGCCCCCCGTTAGGGAATTTACTAATTTTTTTCTTCTCTCGCCAAAACCGGCCTTTACAACTCGAAAGAAATCTTTTTCCTTGCCAATAAGCGGCAGTTTTTTATTCACGTCAATATTAATGATAGCTGAATCGACTTTTGGCGCTGGCCAAAAGGAACTTGCCGGAACAATATCAACTATTTCTGGCTTTCCATAATATTGAATTGCAACCGCAAGAACACTATTTGGCGGTGAAGAAACAATTCTCTCGGCTACTTCTTTTTGAATAAGCAAGGTCATGGACTTCGGCTTATTTTTAGCCTCCAAAAAATTTCGAATAATGGGTGAGGTTATATAATATGGCAAATTTGCCACGACTTTATAATTTTTGGGCAATATAGCGGTATTAAATTTTAAGATATGTTCATTCTTTACAATTATTTTTTTGGAGCTGATACTGGAACTTAATAATTCCGCCATTTTTGGATCAAATTCAACCGCAACAACCTGACCGGCATGTTTTAAAAGCTCGCGAGTTAAAACACCAAGACCCGGACCAATTTCCAAAATAGTATCTTCGGCCGAAATATCTGATGCTTCAATAATTTTTGCCAAAGCTTTTTCGTCAATTAAAAAATGCTGACCAAGGGATTTTTTGGCCCACATATTATGTGCCTTAAGTATTATTTTCAATTGATTTATGTTTGTTAGGTTCATCGTTAGATATTTTCTTTATTTTGAAATATAAAAATCATAATTCCTAAGTTCTAAATTATAAACAAATTCAAAACTAGAAACACAAATGTTTAAAATAGTTTGGAAATTGTTTGTTTGAGACATTTGGATTTTGATATTGTTTAGGATTTTCCGCTTTAGGCGGATCAGCCTTGGGCTGAATAAATTAATATTTAGAAATTATCTTGTTATCTTAGGCCGCACACCCTTGCTGTATTGGGCCATGGCTTCCAAGGATCCGGACTTCCATTACTAATAGCTGTACTTACTCTTGCTACCGTTGCATATATTTGAGCTTCGGGATCAAATTTATTTCTGCCCCCATAACCGGCAATCTCGGACCATTTGTAAAAGCTTGAATCCCATTGGAATAAACCCTCATACGAAGTACCTTCGCCAGCCTTCCACCAACCACCGCTTTCTCTAACCATGACACAAAACATTGCAGAAGGATCTATGCCGTATTTTTGTCCGGCAGCCACCAGCAGGTTCCAGTAGTCGCCAGGATTTGGAGGTTTGGTTCCGCGTTTAATCACTCTGGCCTTAGATTCTAAAATAACTTTTTCTTCAATTAAAGTTTCGGAGGCAACTAAGCCATTTTCAAATACCACCTTATAGGTTTGCTCTTTTTGACCGTCACTGCCTTCGTCCATAATCTGCTCAACACCTTTGGTGATATTAAAATCATTTTGGTATGACGTTGACCTTGTTACTGAGACAGTTTTTTTCACTACACTTTCAGCCACTCTTATAATTTCAATTCGAATACCGTTAGTTATGACGGAATCAGGGAGTGGGTTTGTCTTATCCTTGTCTCCGACAACAATCTTTTTTTCATCTAAAAGCTCTTTTACTGTTCTCGCCCAAGATTTGAAAGTAAGAGTAGAATTATCAACAAAAACTTCCATCCGCGGAGCTCTTCTAATTTGAATTTTTTGCCCAAGCCAATTTTCACCGCTTACATCCATAATTAAAGAATTATCAACAATATCTTCTTCGGACATGGCAATTTTATGCTGTTCCAAAATCTGTTTTGGATCTTGGTATCCCGAAAAGGTTTTAAGAGAAGTATTTTCGTCCATAATTAAAACTGGAATCGCCCTATCTACGTTAATAGAAATTGCGGCTCCATTCAATTTGGTGTCTAATTTAGGGCTAATAGCATCCCATTGACCGATACTCACTTTAGATAACGACAAAGCACTTCGGACGTCTCCCGCCTGAAGCCTTTCCGTTGTCGTTTGGCCATCAACATTAATTGTAACGGCCGTTACCGGACCCGTAACAATTATTTCATTTGATGAGACTAAACTGCCTGAGACACTGGCAGGAATTAACACAAACGTTGCTAAGGCTGAAGAAATTTTCTTGGTAGCAGACATCAGCCATTGTTTATTAAACTGTAAAATGGATTCCTCCAATTTAACAATAATGATTTTTTGTTTTTTATTTTACTTCCCTATTTTAGTCGAGGTTCGGGTGGCTGTCAAGTGAGGGTTTTTGGGCTTTGCTAAGGCATTATTAAATGACTTAATAAATAGGTCATTTAATTAATTTTTCCACAGGAGCAAAAACAGACGACAATCTTTTCAGGCCACAGCTATCAAATAAAACATCAATTTCTTCCCCATTGACACCGACAACCAAACCGGTTCCAAATTTGGCGTGGCGGATTTTGTCCCCCGCTTTTATATCGCAACTAGGTTCTTTTAATTCAACCGTTGAGGTAGTAAAATCCGTCATTAAGTGAGAGGGGACATCATAAATAAATCGGGAGGGCGGATTGGACGCTATGCTGCCGTATAACATTCTATTTGACGCATATACTAAATATAAGCGCTTTCTGGCTCTGGTCATGGCCACATAACAAAGCCTTCTTTCTTCTTCCATTTCTTCTTCGCTAAATGAACTTCTGGAATGCGGGAAGATTCCTTCTTCAAGACCAACAATAAACACCACCGGAAATTCCAAACCTTTGGCCGAATGCATGGTCATTAATGTAATTGACTTTGATTCATCCGAATAATTATCGATGTCACTTAAAAGCGATATTTGCTCTAAGAATTCGCCCAAACCAAGACCGGATGAAGCCTCTTCAAATTCTCTGGCCACCGAAATAAATTCTTCCAAGTTCTCGATACGACTATCACCCTCTACCGAACCATCATCGTAGTAATTTTTAAGCCCGGATTTTTTAATAACTTTCTCAATGAAATCGGAAACATCTAAAACATTTGACAATGATACAAGTTGTTTTGCCATGTCCCCAAATTCTCGAAAACCTTTTTTCATTTTATCTTGAAGATTTGTTTCACTAGCCCGGATTAATGCATCCATAAGAGACAAATTGTTGCTTCTTGCAAAATTTTCAAACACTTCCAGACTTTTCGCTCCGATTCCCCTTGCAGGTAAATTTATTATCCGCTTAAACGAAATCCAATCGGTACCGGAATATATGAATTTTAAAATAGCCAGAAGATCTTTAATTTCTCTTCTCTCATAAAAACGAACACCGCCAATGATTTTATAGGGTATATTGAATTTCAATAATTCTTCTTCCAAACTCCTAGACTGCGCATTTGTTCTGTATAGAATGGCAATGTCATTTAAGCCATACCCTTGTTTTTCAAGCCGACCGGCCTCGGCAATTATAAACTGCCCCTCTTCTTTTTCGTTAAACGCCTCGTATAATATCACTGGTAAACCGGATTCATTGTCGGTCCATAATTTTTTGTCTGTTCTCTCAACATTTTTTGTAATAACATTATGCGCCGCTTCTAAAATATTTTTTGTCGAACGGTAATTCTGCTCCAGCTTGATAATCTTCGCATCCGGATAATCCTTATGAAAATCCAAGATATTTCGGTAATTAGCACCTCTCCAAGAATAAATCGCTTGGTCCTCATCTCCAATTGCACAGATATTTTTATGTTTGGCTGAAAGTTTTTTACAAAACAGGTATTGCACATGATTAGTATCTTGATATTCGTCAACTAAGATATAATGAAATTGTTTTTGATACTTTTCTAAAACTTCCGGAAATTTATTAAAAATTTCGACTGTTTTTAAAAGTAAATCGTCAAAATCTAGTGCATTATTTTCTTTAAGACGCTTATCGTATTCATAATAAATTTTAGTAACTATTTCCTGAAAATGTCCAACTGCTAAACTAGCGTACTCCGTCGCTCCAACCATTTCACTTTTTGCCGAGGAAATTGCCCCAAGTACAGCCCTCGGGTTAAACTGCTTCGGATCAATATTTAAATATTTCATGCTCTCTTTTATAACCTGAAGCTGATCGGAGCCATCAAAAATTAAGAAACGCGACTTATAGCCTAAAAGCTCGATCTCCTTCCTTAGTATCTTCACGCAAACCGAATGGAAAGTTCCGGAAAACGGAAAGTCGTAGGCCGACCCAAGAAGTTTTTGGATCCTTATTTTCATCTCTTTGGCAGCCTTGTTGGTAAAAGTTACCGCTAGAATATTAAAAGGACTCACCTTTTCATGCTCCACAAGGTAAGCAATTTTATGAGTTAACGCCTTGGTTTTGCCGGAACCGGCACCCGCCAAAATTAAAACCGGCCCTTTAGTGGCAAGAACCGCTTCTTTTTGTGCAGAGTTTAAACTAGATAGAATATCTGACATACAACAATGATTATATCAAATTTATAAAAAACCGCACAATTTTTTTGGTTTACCCTAAAAATTGTGCGGCTTCGCATAAACAACTAACTACTCACTCAGATTTTTACGCTCACTGCTATAACTTGCCGACAAGGCTACCTGACTATAATGGTACCCAAAATTTAGACACCAAAAAGACCCCTACTACCTGGTAAAATAAGAGGTAGAAAGGATCAAAAAATGAAGAAACAATTCACACCAAACCAGAAAGCTGCTATCGCTTTAGAAGCTATTAGGGGAATAAAAACAGCCGCCCAGATTGGAAGCGAACACCAGGTTCATCCGGTAGCCGTCGGTACCTGGAAAAAACAGCTTTTAGAAAATTCCTCCAAAATCTTCTCTGAGAAACAAGAAAGGGATGATAAGCAAAAAACTATTGACGAGCTTTACCGGCTAA
>MNYC01000004.1 GCA_001872945.1 bacterium CG2_30_37_16 | reverse complement strand
TAATGACTATATGCCTCCTTACGAGAAACTGAAATCTCTTCCTAATGCCAGCCAGTATTTAAAGGATGGTAACACCTTTGAGGAGTTGGATAAAACAGCCTACCAAGCGAGTGATAATGAGGCCGCCAAAGTAATGCAAAAAGAGAAAGAAAAGTTATTTAAAATAATGAAAAGAAAGGAGAATTTCTAGTAAGAATTTTCCTGCACCAAAACACTCCGTTTAGTCCGATTATTGGATTAGAATTGACTACGAGTCGTATGACCCGCCTTTGCCCGTCTTGGTGAGTGCTAAACGAGACAGGCGGGAATGAATGACAATTCTCGGACAGTCTGAATGACGAAAATGAAGGTTTGCTGTCTTTGTTGTTTACTGGCTTGCTTCCTGACTTAGTTATTTTTCATAGCAGTTGTCAGGTCGTAAATTGGTACTATTATCGCGTAAGCAATAACTGCTACTCCTATACCCATTGTTACAATTAAAGTGGGTTCCAATAATTTTGACAGATTATTAACAATTTGGTCAACTTCCTCTTCGTAAAACTGCGCTAATTTTGTTACTACTTCCTCTAGTGCACCTGTTTTTTCCCCAACTGCTATCATATGCACTACAGAGCTTGGAAAGACTCGGGAGCTTTTTAAGGAATCGGATAAATTATTACCTGCCTTCACACTTTCTAGGGCATACTGAAGTTCCTTTTCGTACTGCAAGTTACCTATGGTTCTGGAGGTTAGATCTAAAACGTCGGTTATGGAAAGTCCACTGGCAATTAAAGTGGAGGCCGTGCGGGCAAATCTGGCCATATAAATCTTTTTCATAAGTATCCCGAATACCGGCACCTTCACAATAAGATTAGCCCAAAAAATCTGACCGCTTCTTGTGTTATTGATGTAATATTTAAAAAGAAAAAAAGTGCCAAAGATTGCCAGAATAATAAAAGGCCAATATTTGATGCAAAAAGAACTAATATTAAATAAAATCCTAGTAATAGTTGGCAACTGGCCGCCTGTTCCTTCCAAAATAGTTCTTATTTTAGGAATAAGATAAAACATCATAAGGCCGGTAACTGATATTAAGGTTACCATAACAAAAGCCGGATAAATCATTGCGCCTTTGGTTTTGGACGACATTTCATAGTCTTTTTCCAGATGATCGGCAAGCTTCACTAAAATTTCAACAAGCTTACCGGATTTTTCACCGGCCGCAATCATGTTTACAAAAATGTCAGTAAATAGGTTAGGAAATTGACCTAGTGACGCGGCCAAAGTGGTACCGGATGCCACATCCCTAGCGACCACTTTTATGATTTGATTAAAACGCTTATTTTTTTGCTGGATTGCCAAGACTTCTAAGGCTTCCACAATGGGAAGACCGGCGTTTATCATGGTAGCCAGTTCCCGAGAAAACATAACCTTATCTTTTTGTTTTATAGGAGAAAAACGGTTTTCCAGATTTTCAAAAGTCATGGCGCTGGATTTGTTGCTGACATCGGTAGTTATAAGGCTGTGCTCACGCAAAATAGAGACCACTTCCGCCTCGTTTCCGGCTTCCATAGATCCCACTTTAAGGTTTCCTTTATTATCTCTGGCTTTATATAAAAATTCCATAATAGATCTTTTCTAATTAATTGAGTAAGTTTTTCTTCCAATCGGTGTAAGTTGCTTCATCTTCCTCTCTGGAAATTGCACCTTTAAGTTCGTCTATTTTCCTTAGATTTGCCTCAACTTGCGCGGTATTTGTTGAAGGCAAGATTACCTCGGCTGGTACTTCTTTAAATTTTTTATAAACGGGGCTCGCCAAAATTGCCACTGTCGCCACGGCAGCCAGTAAAGCAAATAAAACGCTAATCCTTTTTGCGGTTGCATTCATTAAAACCTCTTTGCCTCTATAACCCAACTTACGTTAATATAATCTTTGTTTTCCGCATCACCACGTTCCCTATCCAACTTTATTTCTTTTAACTCTAAAAATCTTTTATTATTGCCGACATTATCCATAAAATTGGTTATCTTATAATAATTAGCTTCTTCAACCCTAAATGTTCCATTGTAAAAATAGGATTTAGCGGTTGCATCTTGGGTGCCCGTAGATGTTGGGGCGGAACCCGACATGCCGTGGGTTGAAGCTAAATATTGATAATCGGCCTGGTAAGAAAAAAGCACAATTTCTCTGGAATCGCCAACATCGATAAGTCCGCTATCTTCCATAATTTTATCAACCTGATTTGCCACCTCCTCCGGCTTATCATTTGGCGGTATTGCTTCTTCAATGCCGGCAAACAAATCTTGAAATGTTTTTTGATCGTTTTCATACTTTTTTAAATTTTCTACTTTTTCATTAAGCGCTTTTAATTCTCCCTTTTGCGCCTGATAATCGGCTGATACTTGGTTCATATTTTTATAAATTGGACCCGTACCTAAATAGGCACCGGCAACAGCAACAATAAAAATAAGTAAACTTAGTGAGTTATAATATTTATCGGGTATCTTGGACAATATATCTTTTCCCATTAGAAAGCCTGCTTATTATATTTAGCTGTTATTTGAAAATTAATCCAATCCTCTTTGTCTATTGTTTCAATTTTATTGACCGTTACGGAATCGAACAATTTGGTAGTTACCGTTTGTTCCTTATCTTGAACCTTAATTGTCTTTTTTGTATCGAGACCATCTAGAAGAGCCGCATATGTCCGCGGATGGTTAACGCGCATATCGCTTGTTCCAACCAAAACGATAGTATTATTATCATCAAAAATTTGGAAGCCATCGATATGGATTTGATCTTTAGGGGTTTTGTCGGTAATTTTTTTTATTAAATAGTAATAATTGACATGATTATCCAGGGCCATGGTGGCTATATCGGCTTTTTGGCTCATTTTTTGAAGGTCCAGCTCTAAACCTTTCATGTTCTCATATTTCGTATTTATTGTTTCGTAGTCAGCGTCTTGCTTGTTTTTTTCGGCTTGCAGATAAAGCTGAAAGCCATAAATTCCGCCAAAATATAAGGCCAAGGTGGAAACGGCCACTATTAAAATAAATACCGGTGAAAAATAGGCTTTTGATAATTTTGCGCTTATATCCAGGCCGGATACTCTTGGGGTTGCAGCATCTGATTGTCCGGCTAAATTAATGGGCAAGGAACCCTCCTTCTATATACAAGATACACTTACAAATAAGATAAGGCAAGACCAATGGCCACCGAGAATTTAGGAGCAACCGGTACAAGCTTCTCGCTGGGCAGCCTTGAACAATCTATATTGACCCATGGGTTAATTTGACTGACCTTCATGGATAATTCATGGGCAAAAAAATCATTTATACGCGGAACCAAAGATGATCCTCCGCTTAAAATTAATCCCTCAAATGGGATATTTACGAAACCGGGATCTTTTTTAATCATTTTTATACCCTCAATAATTGGGTCTAAATCTTTTTTTATAGCAAAAAATATTTTTCCGTCAAACTTGCTTGGCTCCATGCCTATTTCCATTTTTGTTTTTAGGGCGTCTTCCGCAGACATATTAAATTCTTTAATTAAAGAATTAGTTATGGCTAACCCGCCCATGCTTATAGTCTCGGCATGCTTTAGAACCCCCTTAATGACAATCATGACCGTAGAGTAACTATGTCCCATGTGGATAAATATAAAACTCTTATTTAATCCCTTAAAAAGATTCATTAGGCTTAAAATTTCTATATCCAGTCCAATTGGTTTAATTCTGCCGGCTACGGCCATTTCATTATATTTTTCGGCAACATATTGAGGGAAATACCCCAAAAAAATTTCTCTTGTGCCGTCTTCTCTGGTTTTTAAAATTTGCCAATAGCTTAAACTATCCTCACCTTCTTTTGCCACCCTAAATTTAACTTCATGTTTCATAGCAAACTGAAGTTCGTCATCATCCATGGGTGGAAAATTAAAAATCTCCCAACTGGAACTGTTTGAAGGAATTGAAATAACAGCATGGTTAGTTGATATTTTGGCTGCCTTAAGTAGCTGGCCAATCGCTTGACCAAGTTGACCGTTAGCTTGCGGAGAATCGCTAAGCAACATGCCGGGTGACAGATTATATTCAACCGCGGATTGTAAAAAGACAGCTTCTTTCTCTTTGGAAAGCTGGACCATTTTTACCGAAGTAGAACCAATATCCAAACCAAAATAATCTTTCAAACGATTCCCTCCACAATAATAATAAACAATAAACAAGAAGCAGTAAACAGGAAAAAAACCGTTAAACGGTTTTTTTAATGTCAAATATCAAATGACAAATCAAGTTCCAAATAACTACTCCCTTCCCACCAAACCACGGTATATATTGTTCGACTCCTCGAAGAGGGTGGAGAACTTGAAGCTCGTGCTTCTCGATCCGGCAGCTGCCGGACTCGAAGAGTATTTGGTCCACCTTGGCAAGACGCCAGTCGAGACAGGTGCTTAGTGTTTAGAATTTTAGAAATCAGTTACAATCAGGGCTTTATTTGGCATTTGTAATTTGATATTTGACATTAAAAAAATCCGGCGGCTGCCGGATTTTTTTATCTCACTGCTTCTTTTAGTCTTTTGCCGGCTCTAAACCTTGGCATTTTCATTTCCGGAATGTTTATATAATCCCCGCTTTGCGGATTTCGGCCTCTTCTGGCAGCGCGTTTTCCAAGATCAAAAGTGCCAAAACCGGTTATGGCAACTTTCTCGCCTTTAACGACATTTTCAGTAACAATCTTGGTAAACTTGCCAAGAAACATCTCGACATTTTTTTTGGACAAGCCAGTCTCTTTAGATAGCGTGTCCACAAACTGTTGTTTAGTCATAAATACCCCTTATTTATTTTGTGTAGTTGATTATTGCATAAGAATAATATTTTTTCAAGAGAGTTTCAAGGAAAAAGCTAAAGGCTTTTTAAATGTCAAATGCCAAATAACAAATTTCAAATGATGAGACCATTGAATAACGTTTTTTAGAGTGTCATTGCGAGGAACGAAGCAATCTCTTTACGCTCGAAACGAGATTGCGCGCTCCCTCCGGTCGCTCGCAATGACATGGGGAAACGGAAAGGCTTGTTTCTTGTTTACACGTATTTCGCATTTTTGTATTGTTCGACTCTACGGAGTAGGTGGAGAACCCTTCGACAAGTTCAGGACAGGCTTGAAGCTTCATACTTCTCGACTTCGTTTCACGTAGTTTATCCTGAGCGAAGTCGAAGGGCTCGAAGAATAATTATGATGATTAATGTACAAAGTGCGAAATACGTGTTTATTGTTTTTATTTGACATTTGTAATTTGACATTTAAAAAAATCCGACAAATGCCGGATTTTTAGATATCCGTTTCCAGATCTATTCTTTTTATTGATTTGGCCTTGCCGGTTTCGTTATCGGCGTCAATTAAAACTGAGTTAAACCAAACCGGACCTTCTGTCGGAATATCATGCTTTTGGGGAAGACAAGTTAAAAACCGTTGAATTATTGGCTCGGCTTTTACGCCTAGCGAAGTGTTCTGCGGCCCAACCATGCCCACGTCCGTTACTACGGCTGTTCCTTTGGGTAAGACTCTTGCGTCCGCTGTTGGCACGTGGGTATGGGTTCCAAAAACTGCCGTTACTTTGCCGTCTAAAAATAAACCGAATGCCACTTTCTCCGAACTAATATCAGCGTGAAAATCCACAATAATTATTTTGGCTTTCTTTTTTAATTCCTTAATTATGCCTTCAACCTGCCGAAATGGAGAATCCAGATTGGCATTTAGAAAACCTTCCAGGCCAATCATGTTTATAATCCCCACATTGCCAAACGGAGTTTTAACAACATCAAAACCTCTGCCGGGAGCGCCTAACGGATAATTTGCCGGACGAATAACCGGCGTTTTCGGGTTGTCCAGTTCGGTAACAAATTCTTGCTTTTTCCAAATATGATTCCCTGAAGTAAAGAAATCCACTCCCACCGCCTGAAGATCTTTCATTGTATCTACAGTCATGCCGTAACCAGTGGTCATGTTTTCGCCATTAGCAATGACAAAATCCACATCTTCTTTTTTAATAAGATCCGGCAAAAGTTTGATGACGGTTTTGCGGCCAATTCTGGCAACAATATCACCGATGAATAATATTTTCATTACTTAGCGTACTCGATTGCTCGAGTCTCCCTTATTACATTAACTTTAATTTGACCTGGGTATTTAAGATCGTTCTCAATTTTGTCGGCAATATTTCGAGCCAACTTTGTAGCTTCAAGATCGTCAATATTTTCCGGATTAACAATAATCCTAACTTCACGCCCGGCCTGAATAGCAAATGATTTTTCCACTCCTTCAAAGCCATTGGCAATTGCCTCTAATTCTTTAAGCCTTTTTACATAATTGTCCAAAGAATCCCGTCTAGCACCCGGGCGCGCGCCGGAAATGGCATCGGCCACTTTAACAATTATTGCTTCAACAGATTTAAATTCTACCTCCTCGTGATGAGCCTCAATGGCATGCAAAACTTCTTCCGACATTCCAAATTTTTTGGCAATGTCTCTGGAAATTATGGCGTGTGTTCCGGTTATTTCTTGGTCAACTGCCTTTCCAAGGTCGTGCAGCAAACCGGCCACTTTGGCAATTTTTATATCTGCTTTTATTTCGGCAGCAATAGAAGCGGCAATTTTTGACGTTTCAATAGAATGACGTAAAACATTTTGAGCGTAACTGGTTCGGTATTTTAGTCTGCCCAAGATTTTAATAACATCCGTGGAAAGTCCGCTAACCCCTGCTTCATAAGCAGCTTGTTCGCCGGCTTCCTTAATGGTTTTGTCAATTTCTTTTTCGCATTTTACTACCATTTCTTCAATTCTGGACGGATGAATTCGGCCGTCCTGAATTAATTTTTCCAGTGCCATTTTAGCAACAGCCCGGCGAACCGGATCGAAACCGGAGATAACAATAGTCTCCGGCGTATCGTCAACAATAAAGTCGCAGCCGGTTGCTCGCTCTAAGGCATGAATGTTTCTGCCTTCCCTGCCAATTATCCTTCCTTTCATTTCGTCGCTTGGCAATTGAACTGCAGAAACCGTTGTCTCCGCTGTCATATCCTGCGTAATATGCTGAATTGCATATGCCAAAATGTCTTTGGCTTTAGAATCCGCATCTTCCTTTACTTCCTCCTGAACTTTTCTAATCCATGAAACCATATCTTCTTTATAGTCCT
The DNA here is from genome assembly GCA_001872945.1 of bacterium CG2_30_37_16. Taxonomy (GTDB): domain Bacteria; phylum Patescibacteriota; class CPR2; order CPR2; family CPR2; genus GWC2-39-10. The sequence goes on along the minus strand of MNYC01000004.1, from coordinate 18,610 downwards.
TTTCCACCAGTTTAAAAAGTTTTTCTTTAGCTTCGTCTTTAGTCAGTTTCGCCAAATTAATCAAAGTTTCTTCCTGCCTTGATCTTAAAGCTTTTAACTGCGTTTTGATGTCGCTAATTTCTTCCTTTCTTTTTTCTAAATCTTCTTTTCTTTTGTCTAAATTGGTAAATTTTTTGTCTAAATTCTCTTCCTTAGATGCTAATCTTTCTTCCAATCTTAAAATCTGATCCCGACGTTCTTTTTCTTCTTTTTTAGCCGTTTCTGAAATTTTAATGGCTTCGTCTTTAGCCTCAATTACAATTTCTTTAGCTTTTCTTTTGGCATCATCAGTAAGTTTCGTGGCTTCAGCTTCGGCATTCTCAGTTTCCCCGGCCATTCGGATTTTTCTGTAGTAGTATCCGCCCACGCCTCCGGCTGCACTTCCGGCAACGATGGCCAAAAGCAAATTTAAGTTTGATGGACCCATATTCGACCTCTTTCTAGCGTCAGACAATGGCTAAATTACAAAAAATTACCACGGAGCAGTGAAGAGATTTTCAGTTTTCTTTATATAGGGTAGCCTAAGGTCTGACAATGTTATTACTTTTATTATTACACCTCAAATTTAACACTAAAGAGCGGAAAAATCAAGACGAAAGTCGGGGACAGGAAACAATAAGCAATAAACAACAAGCAGCTAAAATTTTTGAATTATGAATTATGAATTATGAATAGAAATTTAGAATGGCAGAATAAAGGGAATATAAGCTAAAATTCTAAATTCAAGATTCTATATTCCCACCCCAAAATCTCGGGGTAGCTATTAGGGTTAAGTTATTGCACTCTTTTAATATGCAAGCTTTATATTTATTAAATTAAGCCCAGCGGTTAGCGGGCATTCTTAATACTTTATACTAGATTCTCTATTCTTTTTTAGTAATTAAGGCATTAGAATCCCTCCCAAGGGGAGGGAAATAATAGGATGGACGTTCTTTGTTTATTGTTTATTGTTTATTGACTTTTCTTTTGGAAAAGTAATATGGGGTTCTTTGTCATAAAAAGGCAAAATTTGATCCATTGGGGATTTTTTTAATTTTTCTTCGCCTATTTCTAGCAATTTTTCAGGATTTTTTTCGTCTTTAATACCGACAATTGGAATTTTAAGCGCATACGAAAGAGCGTTGGCAATTGACACTGCAACTCTTATGCCCGTAAATGGTCCGGGACCTCTAAAAACAATAATCCCACTAATTTTATCCGGCAGGGTTAAGCTATCTATTATTTTTAATAATTCCGGACGTCTTACTTCTCTTTTTTCTTCGATGGCTCTCCTTATAATTCCGCCCTCAGCAATGCCAACATATGTTATTTCATTATTTACCATGAGCAGTAAAATCATAAATCCCCCAAAAGGTTTTGATATTTAGCGCCAAAGGTTTTAATTTGAATTTCTCTTGTTGTTTCGTTTATAAATGTCAAAATTATTTCAATTCTTTCATGCGGCAAATCCGCTTCCAAATTTTCCGGCCATTCCACCAAAACCACTGCTTTGTCGCTGTTTAAATTTTCTAAAAATTCAAATTCGGCAATGTCGCCTCCCAAAAGACGATAAAAATCATAATGAAAAATATAAATATCGTTTTTCCCTTTATATATTTGCTCGATCGTAAAAGTGGGACTGGTTACGTCCTCTTTTGCCCCCAAACCGGCAACAATTCCTTTAGAAATTGTGGTTTTTCCGCCGCCTAAATCTCCTTTTAAAAGCAGCAAATCCCCGCCATCAAGTTTGGCGCCGATTTTTTTTCCCAAACTTATTGTTTCTTCTTCACTTTTAGTTCTTAAAATTCTCACTTAAACTATCCTTATTTTTATAGGCGAGGTACAAACTGGCAATAACTGCACCGCCAAGACCAAACATTATACCTAAATTTCCATTATTATTTAAGTCTTTTTCTTCCGAAGCAATGTCCCCCATACCTAAAACCTCCGGATCCTCGACAGTTCCGACAGTTTTGGCTTTACCCGTAGTGGCTTTTGACGTGCTGGAAGTTGATTTTTTAGTCGTTGCTGCTTTCTTGGTTGTTGTTTTTGCTTTAGATGTGCTGGCCGAGAACGAAGCTTCTTCTTCGATTATATCTTTGATGTTGGCACCGCCTTTTGTAACCGTTTGAGTCCAAGACCAAATATTGTCAAAATTTGCAAAACTTAAACCCGTTTTGGTTTTTCCAAAATCGGGTGCTGAATAAATAATTGATCCGTTTTTATCTATTAAAAGCACTTCGTCGCCGTCATTATTGAGGCTAATTTTTGTTACAGCGCTTTCGAAAGCCAAAAATCCACTTTTTGGGATGATTGTCCCTCCTTGAATAATAAATTTATGCACAGAACCCCTAACGTCTTCTAGCGCCCACCCGCCAAGATCGACATCAAAACTCTCTGAATTGAATAGCTCTATCCATTCCCCTTTTGACTCGGAAATTTCGGTTGGCGGATCGGGATACAATTCGGAAATAACGATATTAGCGCTTTGTGAGCTTGAATTTCCCGGATTTTCTACCGGTGCCGGATCTTCCCCATCACTTATAACTTCAAAATCAGCGGCGTTATCGTCAGTATCAATATTATCTTTTCTTATCAGCTTTTGGTTTTTGCCCAATGCCGCCGCCGGATTTTTTTCATAGTCCGTTACCGGACCAAATCCAACTTTATCCACCACCGCTTTGCTCTTGTCGTAAATTAGAACGGTATTGTCGGATGCCAAAGAATAGCTTTTAGTGGAATACTTAAGACCTTCGTAAGTTGCCTGCTGGTGAGAAATGATAATTGACTCTTTCGATTTAACAATTGATGCCGGGAAAGAAGTAAGCAAGTTATATTCATTTCCACTGGCAGTTTTTTTGGTTAACTTATAGCCTTCAATATTTATATCAGAATCAGTTGGATTATAAATTTTGACATATTCGTCATAAAATAAGTCTCCCGCAACCCGAATTTCAGATATTACAAGATGACTTGCCGCCTGGGCCGGCAAAGCGCTAATCCCCCCAAAGAGCATAAAAAAGCTAAAAAATAGGACCTTGCGCATATAAGAAGAATAACACAATTTAATTATCAATTTCCAATTTTTAATTTTCAATCAATTTTAAATGTCTTAATTTTCAAACCTGTCTCGTTTGGCACTCGCTCGTCTAGGCCGAAGCCTGGCCTGTCTCGTCGCCAAGGCGGATAATATCCAATTTTCATCCCGACAAAATCGGGACAAAAATTTAAAATCTTAGGAAGTGTAAATATTGCCAAATTATTACACTTTTAACACGATCGTGGGAAAAGTGTAATAATTATTTTTTAGCGATTTTGAGGAATGGGCTAAGATCAAAACTAATTCTTTACAATAAAATTCTATGGTATAATCCACGCATAAAAAGTTCTTTTACAGGTGAATAGGAGGAATTGAAATGGAAAGACCTTATGATGATTTGAATGAAGGCTTGGGAATGTATGATCTGCTTTGTAAATATGAAAGCGATCCGTTCAGCGTAGGCGAATCCATAAGAAGACAGAACCTTTTTATTATCACTTTACATGGAAGATTAGTATTCTTCCAAGAAACGGAACGTATTGCGAACTCACATTACCTTGAAACAATTAGGAAAAAATTGGAAAAAGCTTTACTGGAAGATATTAAGAAACTAACTACTGAGGATTTACTGAAACTAATTAAAAAATACTTACATGATGATTATGGGCTTTTTTCGTTACATGGCGCGCATCTACTTTCCCAGTCCCTCGACCCGAGTTACAAACTAATCGGAAACAATGAATTTGAATTGATTAGCGAACTGGTTGAACTTGAAAATTCCTAGCACTTTAGAGCAAATGCAAAAAAGCATTTGCTCTTTTTTTAAACACGCACTTCTCAAAAAGTTACTTTTTAGAACTGATTTTCTTTTTAAGAAAGCCGGCTACCAATCCCAATATAAAGCAAATTAACAAAATCCAGAAGGCTAACAAAAGAAAAATCATAAATTGCAAATTTGTATCGCCACTCGCACTAAGCAGTAACCAAGGTAAAATTGTAATTAAAATAAACCCAATTAGAATACCTATTGAGGAATATTTTCTTATGAAACCATGGGTAAAGCTAATAACAATACCCGGCAAAAAACCAGCCACCGCCCCTAAACCTAAGAGAAAAAAGAAACTTAAAACGTTTGATGACGGAAAAAGGAAGTGAAAGTTAAAAATTAAATAGTATAAACCAAATATAGCTCCGATAATTGGGAAAAATAGATACGGTCGTTTAATAAATTCTTTTGTTTCTTTCGGCTCCATAACAACATTAAATCAAACCATAGAAGAAATAGCAATAAATACCTTTGAAAATTACTATGCAAACCTTAAATTCGGATGAGATTCCTGCCTTCGCAGGAATGACAATAATATATTGTTTTGTTGTAAGCAGAGATATCCCGAACATGATCCGGGGTAATTGAATTAAGCGAACGAGATTGCCGCACTCCCTATGGTCGCTCGCAATGACCCTGTTCCCTGATTTTTTTGTTTATTGTTTATTGTTATTTATTTTGTTTCACAAAATTAGCATTCCATCTCCGTAGGAATAAAATCTATAATCATTGCCTATGGCATGTTGATAAGCTTCCATCACGAATTTCCGGCCGGCGAAGGCCGAAACTAGCATAATAAGTGAAGATTTGGGAAGATGAAAATTGGTTATTAGTCCGTCAATTATTTTAAATTTATAACCCGGATAGATAAAAATATCAGTTTGACCAGAACTGGATTTTAGTTTCAAAACATCTTTCTGAACCTGCCTCGACTTGGTCTCACCAAGGCAGACCTGATTTAAAATATCATTAGATCCTGAAATAAATTCATGATGACGATTAACGGCTGATTCAGCCATTTTTGCCGCTGATTCTAAAACCCGTACCGCGGTGGTACCAACCGCAATTACCCTTCGGCCTTCTTTTTTGGCTTTTTCTATTTTTAAAGCTGTTTCTTCATTTATTTCAAAGCTTTCTTTGTGCATCTTGTGTTCTTCTACTACATCGGTTTTTACCGGCCTAAAAGTGCCGAGGCCAACATGAAGCGTTACAAATGCAAATTCTATCCCTTTTTCATCAAGTTCTCTAAATAGTCTATCGGTAAAATGAAGTCCGGCCGTCGGGGCCGCTACAGAACCTTCCTTTCTAGCGTAAACTGTCTGATAATCTGATTTATCACTTTCTAAAGATTCTTCCCTTTTTATGTAAGGCGGCAAGGGCATTTCACCGATTTTCTCTAGCGCCCCTAAAAGACTTGCTTTTTTTAAATTAAATTTGACTAAAAATATGTCATCTTTTTTTGTAACTTCTCCCTTAAAAAGCCTGAAATCCAACTCTTCTTCTTTCCCCTTTTTCACCAATGCTTCCCAACTAAAATCATCAATACTTTTAAGCAAAAGTACTTCTTTTTTGGCTCCTGTTGAAGAGACCCCATAAATTCTGGCCGGAATAACTTTAGAATTATTAAACACCAAAAGATCGCCTTCCTTCAAAAGATCTTTTAAGTCGTAAAAATGATGATCAGAAAATTTTCTCTTTTTTCTATCTAAAAAAAGTAACTTAGAATGATCCTTGGGATAAACCGGTTTTAAGGCAATCCTATTTTGAGGTAAATTGTAGTTGAAATCCTCTGTAAGCACTATCTTCCTTATAAATTAGTATTAGATTCCCACATTCCTGACATTTAGAATTATGAATTATGAATTATGAATTAAGTATAAGAATATAGAATAAGGAATAAAGAAAGAAAACCAATATTCTAAAATTCTATATTCCCATTCTTAGGGCTTTATACTTGATTCTTTATTCTATTTTACTATCTGTTTCCTGTTCACCTGTTCAGCCATAGGCCAAGGAAATTTGACATTATCCTGTGCTTCTCTTGCCAACTATCCATATACTCATGTAATATATGTAGGGCAATTATTTATTTTAAAGGATTTTTAAATGAAAATAAAGGGAAATGAAATAAAATATCTTTTGGTCTCCTCTGGGCTTCTTAGTGAAGAGGTCTTAAAAGAAGCGGAAGCGGAAGCGGAAGACGCTGAAAAACCGCTTGACGAAATTTTACTTGAAAAAAAATTCATAACGGAACGAGATTTAGTTAGGACCTACGCTAAATATATTAATGTACCTTATATTGATCTAAGAGACAGGATCGTCCCCAAAAATGTTCTTTTAAAACTTCCTGAAAAGCACGCGATTAAATATCAATCCGTTTTTTTTGCGGAAGAAAACGGCATTTTCTTTTTAGGTATGGCCGATCCGGAAGACTTTCAAGCCGTTCAGTTTATAGAAAAACAATCCGGTTTTCGGGTAAAAGTTTTTATGGCGACCCCAAGCGATATCTCTTATATTTTAGGCCAGTACAAAGAAGGTTTATCAACTGAAATTGCCAAAGCCGTTGTTGAGTCCGAAGAGCAAGTAGAAGAATTTCAGGAAGAAATAAAAGAAGACGTTACTACAGATCAGCTTGGAGAAATTGTTAAGGAAGCACCAATTGCTAAAGCTTTAAATATTTTGTTGGAATATGCGGTTAAACAAAGAGCATCGGATATTCATATTGAACCCAGAGAATCAGGGGTCATGATTCGCTACCGAATTGACGGCGTCCTAAAGGAAACCATGACTCTGCCTAAAGCCATACAATCCGCCATTGCTACCAGAATAAAAATAATTTCCAACCTTAAAATTGACGAGCACCGAGTTCCGCAGGACGGAAGATTTAAAATAAATATCGGCAAAAAAACAATTGCTCTTCGTGTTTCCACTTTACCCATTATATATGGCGAAAAGATTGTAATGAGACTGCTAGACGAATCATCCAAGCCGTTAACTCTTGAAGAATTGGGATTTAGGGGCAAAGCCTTAGAAATTATTAAAAGAAATTTATCAAAAACCCACGGAATGTTCCTTGTTACCGGCCCTACCGGTTCGGGAAAATCCACCACGCTTTATTCTATCCTTAATATCTTAAATACGCCGGGCGTCAACATTTCCACCGTTGAAGATCCAATTGAGTACCGCATCCCAGGAGTTAACCAAACCCAGGCTAACACCAAAGTAGGCATGACTTTTGCCTCCGGCCTAAGAGCCCTTTTAAGGCAGGATCCGGACATAATAATGGTTGGGGAAATTCGTGACGCCGAAACGGCCGAAATGGCGGTGCATGCCGCTCTAACCGGCCACGTAGTATTATCTACTCTTCACACCAACAACGCCGCCACTACCCTGCCCCGAATGACCGACATGAATATCGAATCTTTTCTTATTGCTTCAACCATTAATACGGTCATTGGTCAAAGATTAGTTAGGGTTTTATGCCAGGAATGCCGAGAAGCCTACACCCCCAGCGAAGAAATCTTAAATCAGATCCATGCAGGCTTTAATATAACTGAAGAAGAAAAAGCGGCCATTGCTAAAAGCGAATCAACCAAGAGAAGCGAGGAAAACCACGCCGGATTTAGGAAAATCGGCGCTCCTTCAAGAGAAATCTTAACCAATAGGTCGATTTTAGAAGCCATTGCCGAAGATCCAAGCATTTTAAACCGAAAAGCCGACAAGTTAGATGATAACGAAGAAAAAAGAATTTCCAAAAAAGATGAGCCAAAGTCTGAAATAAAACCATCGTCTTTTGGAAAAGTAACACTCTTCAAACCCAAAGGATGCTCGAAATGCGATAACGGTTACAAAGGAAGAATGGGCATTTATGAGGTCTTGGAAATAGACTCCGAAATTGGCAATACCATCATTGCCAGAAAATCGGCGGAAGAAATTGAAGCTTTAGGCATAAGAAAGGGAATGCTAACCATGCAGCAAGATGGCTTTTTAAAAGCCCTAGAAGGCACAACTACGCTAGAAGAAGTTTTAAGAGTAACAAAAGAGTAATTAAATGAGCACTTTTACTTATCTTGCAAAAGAAAAGACCGGCAGTATCAGCAAAGGTTCTTTCGAAGCTCTAAATAGAGCGGAAGCCATTTCCCTTCTTGCCGAAAAAGGCCTAACCCCTATTAGAATTGAATCTCAGAAACAATTTGGAAATTTTAAATCCACAACAAAAATTTCCAACAAAAAAAAGTGAATATGGTGCGGCAGCTATCTACTCTTATTAATGCCGGAGTTCCCTTGGCTCAAAGCTTTGCCGTTTTGGGAAGACAGGCCAAAGATCCAAGCCTAAAAATAATTGTAAGCGCCATTCAAAAAGACTTGGAAGGCGGACTTTCCTTGTCAAATGCTTTATCTAAACATCCCAAAGTTTTTTCCGAGGTCTTTGTTAATATGATAAAAGCCGGCGAAGCCGGCGGTTTGTTAGACCAAACACTTGATAGGCTGGCAACCCAAATGGAAAAAGACCGGGAAATTGTTACCAAAGTCAGAAGCGCTCTTATGTATCCGGCTGTTATTACAGTGGCCATGGTTGGTGTTGTTATTTTTCTCATGGTCAAAATTGTACCTCAAATTTCCGGCATCTTTGCCGATATGGGCTCGGATTTACCGGTTAACACCAGAATACTGATTGCCATTTCTAATGCACTCAGCCAATTTTTTGTGGGATTTATCGTTGGTGCCGCTATCCTCATTTACGCCTATATTTGGTCTTATAAACATTACGAAAAAATGCGCTTTTTTATCGGCAAGCTTTTAACTAAAATACCCATGATAAAAGAAGTGGTTTTAAAGGTTAATATTTCCCGAATGACCAGAACACTTGCCTCACTTTTGTCGTCAGGCATCCCGGTTATTGAAGCTATAGACATCGTCGCCAACTCGCTTTCCAACCAATATTTTAAAAATAAAATTGGCGAGTCAAAACAATTCATCAAAAACGGTCAAAATTTGTCAGTAAGCTTGGAAAAAACCGAAGCTTTACCGGAAGACGTTAAAGAAATGATTGCCATAGGAGAAGAAACGGGAAACCTTGAGGACATCTTATTTAAAATTGCCGAGGCTAATGAAAAAGAACTTTACACTTTAGTTGATGGCCTGTCATCCGTAATTGAGCCTATATTGATGCTGGTTTTGGGAGGCATCGTCGGCTTTATCGTTATTTCCATGCTTCAACCGATTTACTCGTTGGGAGATTCTATATAATGAAAAGGAAGACTATCAGCAATAACAAAACAAGTGAAATTTTTCTTTTTTCTATTTTTACCGTCATAATTGGGCTTGTTATTACGGCTGCTATTATGCGGCACAATTTTCAAAATAAAAATGACTTAAAGAAAATTGAAGAGTTAACCAAAATTCAAAATTCCTTAGAAAATTACTTCGATAATGAAAATGCGTATCCGGCCAGTTTAAACTTGCTTGCCCCAAAATATATTGCCGCTATCCCGCCTAAAATAAATGATGACGACTGGATATATTCGTCCCTCTATAAAGACCAAAGTTACATTTTAAAAGTTATTATGCAAGTTTCAACAGAACAAGAACCAAATATAATAAAGGAAGAGGATAAAACGTATTATGTTCTATACGCCAAAAAGTAAAGGTATGACTTTAATTGAAGTACTAATTGCGCTAACGATAACCTGTCTCCTTGCATTATCTGTCCTCCCTTTATATTCTAAAGCTACATATATTAATAAGCTTTCTAACAAAAAAAATATTGCTACAAATGCCGCACTATCTAAGATAGAAGAATTGCGCGGGACTGATTTTGATGACCTCGATTCTTTTGATGATTCCAATTTTGCCGTATCCGAAATAAACGGCACCGGAACAATTTATGTTAGTAACAAGGATTGGAATGGGGATTTAACCATTAACGACGAAGAAAGAGATTTAAAGAATATAAAAATTACAGTGAGTTGGTCTGATGAAGGAATCAGCAAAATAATTTCAATTCCAACTTTAATTACAAAAAGCGGGGTAAACAGGCAATGACATTAAGAAACCGCGGATTTACCTTAGTTGAATTACTTTTGACACTGGCCATCATGAGTATAATTATTTTAACTGTCAGTTCAATTTATATTAAAGTGGCCAAAATAAATAGAGAACAGGCCGAGTTACAAAGCTTGCGCACGTCTTCTAGGCTGCACACAAAGGAAATAAATACTCTAGTACTGCAAGGTTTTCAGATTGAACAAGGACCAATTGTCATAGACGGCGTCAGTCACTCGTCTTCCTCTTCAAAAGTTATAATTAGTTTAATTTCTTTGGATGCAAGCAATAATTACCGCTATCAGGTGGGGGACGTGCCATACCTAGATTATGCAATTTTCTGGACATCTAGCGGGGATTTATATGAACAAATTTACGCTGCCAATTCGGATCAAACCAGAAGAAAGACGGTTGCCGCGCATAAAATTGACAGCGGAGCCACGCTTGCCTTTACCTATACTCCAAGTTTAGCATCAGCCAAATCCATCAAGACCAGCCTCACTCTTTCAAGAGACATCCCGGGAAAAACATTATCGTCAAATTATGAATTAACATCCATTATGAGGAATAAAGAATGAAAAATAAACGAGGCGCAATATTAATTTTGGTATTAATATTTTTAATTGTCGCCATTTCTATTGGTGTTTCGCTAACTTCATTAGTAATAAGGGGGCTTAAATCGACTCAGCAAACCTTCGACCAGCATTTGGCATGTGAGGCCGCCGAAGCCGGTATTGAAAGAGCCATGTGGAACATTAATAATGGTGATGATAACGATGTTGCCCTTCAAAAAGTGGATGATGCAATAAATAGTGAATACGAAGTTACCGTAGATGACAGCGTTGCCAATATGAGAATACTTGCTGCAACCGGATACTCGCCGTCTAAAACAGCAACCAACAAGAAAACAAAAAGTATAAAAGTGACTGCCGTAACCGGAGGCGTGGGTATTGCTTTCAGATATGCGGTGCAAACCGGTGATTTGGGACTAGTTATGAACGGAAATTCAACTATAAACGGAAACATTTATTCCAATGGAAGCGTTCTAGGTTACAGTAATTCAAGAATTAATGGTGATGCTTGGGCCGACACAACAATATCTTCTCCGGATCCAACTGTAACCGGAACAAAGCATCCAGACGAGGAAGATGAAGTCTTGCCCAATATTGACTATAACTATTGGGAAACAAAGGCAACCGAGGGAGGCACAATAGGCACATTAACAATAGATAGTGGGTCTCAATCTTTAGGACCAAAGAAAATCGATGGCAATCTGACACTGAATAGCAATTCTTCACTAACCGTTACCGGTCCTTTATATGTAACAGGAAATTTTTCTATGAATTCAAACACTCACCTTTATATTGATTCTAGTTTTGGCTCATCTGGAACCCTAATAGTAGTAGAAGGTCAAATAGCAATAAATTCTAATTCTATAATTCACCACACAGGTACAAATCCAAAAGGTTACATACTATTGGCATCAAAAAGTACCAGTACATCTGCTATTTCTCTCAACTCCAACGCCAATGGTGGAATTTTTTATGCTTTGAATGGAAACGTGGAAATTAATGCAAACGCCCATGTCGTAGCAGTAGTGGGCAAGAAACTAACTCTAAATTCAAATGCAACTCTTGATTATGATGCCGGTCTTCCCAATGCAAAATTTACCTCAGGCCCCTCAGGAGGTTGGGCAGTAAAAAGCTGGCAACTACTTTAATAATTTCAAATGCCAAATTTCAAATTACAAAAAAGAATATAAATGGTTTAAAAATCGGTTGTATTTTTTTGTATTTGAAATTATATAATTTTAAGAATTTAATTTGACATTTGATATTTTTAATTTGACATTCAAAAAACCGTTTAACGGTTTTTTTCCTGTTTACTGCTTGCCCTTTCGTAGCTTTAGCGTAGAAGGGTTGATTGTTTATTGCTTATTGTTTATTATTGATACAGGAGGGTATTTCTATAAAAGTTGATCTATTTTATAAAGAGAATAAACCAACCCTCGGGGTTGACATTGGTGCAACCTCTATTAAGGTTGTCCAACTTAAAAAATCCGGCCACAATACAAAATTGGTTGGTTATGGCAATATGGGGCTTCCCGGTGGATGCGTATCCGAAGGCATTATTTATGATCCGGAAACCGTGGCTAAATATATTAAAAAACTTTTAGAAGAACCTAAATACGGAAAATTCAAGGCAAAAAGAGTCAATTCTGCAATTCCCGAATCCTATATATTTACTCGAGTACTGGAACTGCCCGAAATGACCTATGATGACATGGAGCAGGCAATTACTTGGGACGCGGAACAATATATTCCAATTGCTTTGTCAGATCTTTATATAGATTTCGAAGTTTTGGGTCCCGCTTTAAGCGCCAAGGAAGGTTACAATGATGTTGCCTTAGTGGCCGCTCCAAGAGCAATCGTCGATTCTTACATGAAAATGTTTGATCTCTTAAACCTTGAAGTAGGTATATTGGAAACTAATCTTTCATCAATTGCCAGAGCAGTAGTCTCACAGAAAGAAATTAATGAAACCATAGTTCTTGCTGATATCGGCGGAGAAAGAACTAATATGGCAATTTTTGACAGAGCCATTAGAGTAACCGGCAGTTTGCCCAGAGGCGGCGTTGATTTCACCAGGGCAATTGCCGAAAAATGCAAAATTAATATCTTAGAGGCGGAAGAAACAAAAAACCAAGACGGTTTGCCGGCAAAAAACGGTAAAGTTAAAGAAGCAATGGAGCCAATTCTACTCGAAATCGTCAGAGATATCAAAAAAATAATTAACTATTACGAAGAAAAAAGCGGCAATAAAAAAAATCTTGTCTCGAAGATTATTATTTGCGGAGGAAACGCCTCTATTCCGGGACTCATGGAATATTTGCAAAAAGCAATTGATTTAAGAACCATTATGGGTAATCCTTGGGCCAACATTTCTATTTATCCGTTAAAACCGGTGCCAAAATTAGAAGCTCCTATGTATACGGCGGCCATTGGCCTAGCTCTAAAAGGAAGTATCCATGCTTGATATAAACCTTATCCCCACAGATTATAAAAAACAAATTATGTTTGCAAGGGACAACCGGCAAAAAGTTAAAATGCTGAATTTAAGCTTGCTACTACTAGCTTTAAGCATTGGCCTGTACTTAGCCGGCAATAATTACTTCGATATTAAGATAGTAGAAAAAACAATAGAAGTTGCTAAAATTGATCCGGCAATTAATAAATTAAAACCCATAGAAAAAAAATATAAAACTTTAAATTCTCGAGTAGAAGTTTTAAAAACAATTGTTAAGAGTCATCTTTATTGGACTGAAATTAGAGATGAGGTTATAAGCGTTTTGCCCGAATACACAACAGTCCAAGGTTTAACCCTAAACTCCGATCCTAAAAAAGAACAACAAATAACCGGCCAATCCAAAGACTTAGAAACTGTTGCAAAGTACAGAAACAATTTGGAAAACTTGCCCGCCATAAAAGACGTCAAAATTAACAGCGGGAAACTAAGCGGAGATCAAGATACTACAGGTGTTATGGGCGATCAGATATATGATTACAAGCTTTCCTTTACTCTCGACTCGGCAGCTTTTAAAAGTACAAATGGAGAAAAAAAATGAATGCCGGAAGATTAAACAATTTTCTAAAATACCTAATTTACGGTAGTCTGGCGCTAGCCGCAGGCATTACTCTTTTTTGCGGTTACTTGTTTTACATGAAAGGCAATGAATACTTCGACTTACAACTGGACATTAAAGACAAACAAAATCAAAAAGAATACTTAGAAGCAATTGATAAGGTTTATAGCGAGGATTCGAAAAGCGAGAGCAAAATTCTAGAGGCCTTACCAACATCTAAAGCGGTGTCCGACTTTTTAATTAACATTTCTTCTTATGCAATAAGCGTCAATGCAACTATTGAAAATATTGAATTTCCGGAAAACGCAAAGAAAACTGATAAAATTACTAATTTTCAGACTAAACTAAAAATAAACGCGGCCGAAGTGGATCCTATTATTAAAGTTTTAGGAATGCTTGAATATAACAGACGCATAGTTGATATCATGGATATTAATATCGCTTACGACACAACCCAAAAAACGACACCTTATTCGGCCAATATAACTTTAAAAGCATACTATAAAAGCGAAACCACAAATGAAACTAAAAAATAACAAATTTAAATTTAAACCAATCAAATTTTTTACTACCGCAATTTTAGTATTGCTAGGCCTAGTCTTTTTGGAGTTAGTTTATTTAGGATTTTTCTATAAACCAGCCGATCCGGAAGAAAAAGAAGCACCAACCAGCAACAAAGAATTTTTAGATACTTTAGATAAATTTAATTACTAGGATCTGGCTCGTTACCGGTAATTGTTATTACGTTTTTTGCTTCCTTTTCCTTAGCTAGTTCAATTGCCTGGTGGATTTCATTGGCAACTCCCTCGGGGTTTTTTATTAGATTAAATTCCAAATTTGGTACTTCTCCGGCCGTCATTACCGCAATCGTACCGACATTGAAAAACGTATTCCAAAAGCCAGTCACATCAACCGAAATGTCTTCTATATTCTCTAATGTCGCTGAAGCCGTATTTCGACTAAGCAAATTATTTTGATCAACATCCACAATTCGCTCGTTAGTAATGACACCAATGGTCAAATAATATAGGGCCCACTTAACATAGAAAAAAGTTACAGCAAGTAAAACAAATACAGATTCTAAAACTATTATCATTTTTTCTAAGTCTTTATTTATCGAAAAAAAGGTTTGTCCTATAAATAAGCCAAGAGTAAAGATTATTAGAAAAGAAGATAAAATGCCCGTCGGCAGCAAATCCAGCCAATGCCGTCTAAAAATTTTTATAACCGTTTCATCGTCTTTTTGATCTTCAAATAATTTTTTTATCATTTGAGCCCCGGAAATAAATTAATTTCAGTAAATTTAAAAGACATACTCGACCAATCCATAGAAAAAATAACTATAATAGATACAAACAAAACAATGCCAATAACGATTGAAGCCACGGCAATATGAATTCCAGCCTTGCCTTCGGTATCATTTTTAGCAAGAATTACCGATGCTATTAAAAAAGCTATCACGCAAATTAGAGCTACAGCCGAGTAAAGAATTAAAAATATAATCATCTTGTCTTTATTTTACAATATATTCTTATGATTTGTCTAATCCCAACCGCCGACCAAAGCTGAAGTTTGCTCATCTGAGCTTCAATCCCTTCCTGAGTATCGTAAAAAGCCGGGTGTTCTATGTCCTTATTATAATAATATAATTCCGGTATCCCCTTTAAAGTAGCAACGGCCGAAAAAATATTCTCGGATGTTGCCACAATTGCTTTTTTTATTATTTTTAAGTTTTCCTTTTTCCAGTTTTCGCTTGTTCCCTTTTCGTACATCTTAAAAAGCCCCATAACTGCAAAGGCGACTTGCTTTATCCAAATAACCTCACCATGATACTCCTTAGTGGAATACCCACTTTTATGATCGACTAGCGTTGGCCCTGACGGAGTATAAAAATATTTTTTTGATAGTAATCTCTTCGCAAAATCGGCCGCTTTTTTCTCGTCTCCATCTGAATAAACAAAATAGAAAGCTTCATCCAAGTGATTAACCTTAAGTTGCTTATAATTCAAATACTCGCCTTTGTCTCGAACATTGAAAATTGCAAGAGCTGAGCCATCCAATTTATCTTTATTTTCAAATTTAAAGCGCCTTAAATTTCCCTCCCATTTGGCAATTAGTTCCTCAATATCGGAATCGGTAATTTTTAAATTTAGATCTTCTTTATGTTTGTTTATAAGACTAAGTGCCGCCGGCATATAGACAACATTAACATCAAACGGAGCAATTGGCGGGGTGGCATCAAGATAGGCCGAAACCGAATCACGCCAGTTCCCCGCCTCCCAAAAATCATCTTTTGAAAAAAGCTTCTCCTTCTCTGTTTTCTTTTTAAAAGTGATAACTTTCTTATCTCTGGCCTCCTTTAAAACATAATTTGCAACTTGAGCAAGTTTATCCTTATTTTCCTCAATAAATTCCTTAGAAACCAATCGAAGTCCTAAAATATACCTCGGCTCGATATCAATCATGTGGCGCGTAATACTTTTTGCATTGGCCTGAAGTGTCTCGTGCAAATATTCTCCAATTACATCCTCATGCCAGCCCTTCCCTTTTTTGGTCACAAATTTTAATGCTTGCTTGTACATGTAATCTATAATTTCCTGCGGCAAATCCCCTTCTCCCAAATCCGCCGCCTCCATCCAGTCGCGGGGAAAAATCGTCCCGTATTCAAAACCGCTAGTTTTATCATAGGTAATAAGATGCTCAACTTCCTTTTCGGATCTGTCTAAAATATTTCTAATAAGCTGCTGACGGCCTTCAAAAATGCCCAGATCGATAATTGATGCCGGCATTATTTTATCTATGCGTCTTCGCGTAAGTCTGTCGGATTCGGCTATTATTTTTAGGGAAACGGTGTCTCCTTTTGGATCATTTATAATAAAACCACGTCTCTTTTCGTCCCGTTTAAGACTTACATTTTTATCAAATAGTAAAGCGACTCCGTACCAATGATTGCCGTAACGACGACGATAAAAAATTTTATGTTCATCCCCTATTTCTTCCGCAAAAATATAATTCGGCTCAAGGTCCGGATATAAATTAACAATTTCTTTGTAGTTCTTTCTTTTTTCGTAAGATTCTTCCGTAAGTTTGCGAACGCGACGAATACTTTTGACGATAGGGTCATGAAATAAAAAATTATTTTTTAAAATATTAATCTCCACATTCAAACGGCCATTTTTTATATATACCGATTTTATCTCGAGGTTTTTTTTATAAAGATCAACCAAACCTAAAAAAAGATGGTTGCCCGGACCCACAATTCTTAGCTGTCCGAACGAATCAAAATCCATATAATAAGGACCCTCAATCCAAAAATTAGACGCTTCCTGACCCACCATTCCCCCTTGTTAGGGTCCGACCCTTGCAAGGTTCGGACCAATTAAATTTTTCTACAAATGAAAAAGAACAACCGCAAAAATTTTGAAGATATAAATTTAAATCTTTGGCCATTTCTCTTCCTTCCTTAAATCCCGGCCTAAAATCTTCATCTACAAATTTTACGCCATATTTAAGCCCTATTTCATTGCCAATTCTTATAATTAATTCCCTATTTTGATAAGGACTAACTAAGAGAGTTGTCGAAAAATGACTAAAATTATCTTTTCCGGCTTTTTTTGCCGTTTCTTCTAGTCGTATTTGGTAGCAATTTTCACAGCGCGAAGCCTGGGGATTCTTTTGCAGTTTTTTAAAATAAGTTTTTGGCCTATATTCACCTTCAACAAATTTGAAGCCTAAACTTTTACTAACAATCTTAGCATTTTTGAGTCTCTCTTTATATTCCAAATCCGGATGAATATTGGGATTAAAATAAAAAACCGAAACCTCAAACTTCTCTCTTAGCTTGGTTCCCGGATACATAAGGCATGGGCCACAACAGGTATGCAAAAGTAATTTTTTCATAAGAACTAATTATAAACACTTATAAACCTTTTTCAATGACAAATTCGATGTTAGGGTCCGACCCTAACACTATCTCTTGAGGTTATTAATCCTCTAATATTAGATTTCCTAAAAATAGCTTCTCTTTTTCTTCTTGATAATGTTTGACAAATTCTTTGTATCTCGCCATGTCTTTTTGCCCAATACCATCAGAGTTTGCAAAAACGCTTAAAATAAACTGGGGTTTTACCCATTTCGCATTTCTTATACCGATATATTCTGCGTAACTGGAATAATCATAATCCGCTAAATTAACATCCCCCAGGTCAGTTTTCGCAAATAGTTTGGTAGGATTAGCATGGACATACTTGGAAAGATGAATTAAATAACTATCCTCATCAACCAAAACAGCCTTCAACTTACCTTGAAAAAGTGGTCCCATTCTATCATGTTGCTTATTAAAATACATAACATAATTAGTAATAATACAACGCATAAACTCCGTGATGCCATTCGCGGTATTCTGCTTCAATACCAAATGAAAATGATTAGGCATTAAGCAATAACATAACAAATCAATAACCCCGTCAAAATTCTTTCTAACCACACGACTTTGAGCCTTGTTAGGGTCGGACCCTAACAAGGTAGGATCGGTTAAATAGAGCTTTAAGAAGTGAAGGAACATTTTATAGTCAAGTTCATCTAGAAAAATGTTACCTTTATTGATGCCACGATTATAGACATGAAAAATCCCGTCTTCACTATATTGCTTGATTGTATTTTTGGCTGGCATATTTTTATCATACCAAAATTAACCAAGCCTTTGCAAGGGTCGGACCCTAACACAACCGTTTTATAGTGCCGGGGTAAGATCTTAAGAATTTCTTATTAGCTCCTTACTTCTCTGAGTCAATTCTAATCCAATAATCGGACTAAACGGAGTGTTTTGGTGCAGGAAAATTCTTACTAGAAATTCTCCTTTCTTTTCATTATTTTAAATAACTTTTCTTTCTCTTTTTGCATTACTTTGGCGGCCTCATTATCACTCGCTTGGTAGGCTGTTTTATCCAACTCCTCAAAGGTGTTACCATCCTTTAAATACTGGCTGGCATTAGGAAGAGATTTCAGTTTCTCGTAAGGAGGCATATAGTCATTATAC
>MNYC01000015.1 GCA_001872945.1 bacterium CG2_30_37_16 | reverse complement strand
CCATCGAGGCAGCCAGAATCGGTTTAGCTGAATACTTCGATCTTTACAATAACCGGCGTCCTCACCAAAGTCTTGGTGATAATACTCCGGCAGAAATCTATTATCAAAAACAACTTAATAGTAAAAATAATAAAAATAATTTAACAATTAATTCTCTGATTTTACCGCCTAGTAGGGTCCCTGTGGCTGTCTAGACAAACGGTACCACCTTATATTATGGTTGACTTAGAAAAGTTATTAAACAAAGCATTAGAAAAAATATCTGCAGCAACTGATGTTACTCAAGTTGAAGATATTAGAATTGCCTATTTGGGGCGAAAAGGCAGCGTAACTTTAGCTTTTAAGGATCTCCTTATCTTAGAAGCGGAAGAAAAAAAAGCTAAGGGACAAGAGCTTAATGAAGTAAAGAAAAAAATAGAAGCCAGTTTAGAGACAAAAACAAGGCAGCTTCTTGAGAAAGAAAGAAGTGATTTGGAAACGCGGGAATGGATTGATGTAACTTCCCCTGGTGCAAAGCATTTAAGCGGCCATGCCCATTTGGTAACAAAAACAACGAGGGAAATGATTGATATTTTTTCTCGCTTAGGTTTTGAAGTAGTTGACGGGCCGGAAATAGAAACGGATTGGTATAACTTTGAAGCTTTAAATATGCCGAAAGGCCATCCGGTAAGGGATACGCAAGCAACTTTTTTTGTGGATGAAAATCTAGTTCTAAGAACTCAGACATCCCCTGTTCAAATTAGGGTAATGCAAAATCAAAAACCGCCAATAAGGGTAATTGTTCCGGGAAAAACTTACAGAAGAGATTACGATGTTACTCATACCCCAATGTTCCATCAACTTGAGGGTTTGGTTGTAGATAAAGGTGTAACACTGGCCGATCTAAAAGGCACTATGGAAGTTTTTGTGAAATTATTTTTTGGTGAAGACAGAAAAATAAGACTCCGGCCGCATCACTTCGCTTTTACCGAGCCGTCAATTGAATTAGATATCTCCTGCGGAATTTGTGCTGGTAATGGTTGTAGGGCTTGCAAATATACCGGATGGCTAGAAATTGCGGGAGCTGGAATGGTGCATCCGAATGTACTTCGAAATGGCGGAATCGATCCGGAGGAGTACCAAGGCTTTGCTTTTGGTTTTGGCATAGAACGTCCGGCCATGCTAAGGTCAAATATTGATGATTTGAGATTATTTTTTGACAATGATTTAAGATTTTTGGAGCAATTTTAGGATGAGGATACCAATAAACTGGCTAAAATATTATATAAAAACTTCAAAAAGCGATACTGAAATTGCCGATATTTTAACGTTATCCGGAACTGAAGTAGAAAAAATAGAAGCTCATGGTGCCAAATGGGAGAATGTTGTTGTTGGCGAAGTTTTAGAAACCGAAAAACATCCAAATGCTGACAGGTTAAAACTAGTAACGGTTAATATCGGAAACAAGACGCAGAAAGTTGTTTGCGGGGCGACAAATGTTGAAGTCGGTCAAAAAATTGCTTTTGCAAAAGAGGGAGCAAGACTTGGGGATTTTGAACTAAAAAGGGTAAACATAAGGGGGGTAGAATCATCCGGAATGTGTTGCAGCGAAGTCGAACTTGGCTTATCTGCCGAAGCAAAAGGTATTATGGTTCTAGATTCATCGGTTAAAGTTGGAATTCCCCTAGAAGAAGCCTTAAGCGTTGGCGAGTCGGTAATTGAGGCAGAAATTACACCAAACAGAGGTGACGAATTATCAATGACGGGAATTGCCAGAGAAGTTTCTGCAGCTACCGGCGAAGAGTTTAACCTACCCGAAATTTCGATTTCAGAAATTGATTTAAAATCAGACTCGAATGTTACAGTGGAAATTTTAGATAATGACCTTTGTTCTCAATATCTTGCCCGGGTTTTAGAAATTGATGAAATTGGCGAGTCCCCCGAATGGATTAAGAAACATTTGGAAGCGGCCGGTGTTAAAACTATCAACTTGGTAGTGGATGTTACTAATTTTGTTATGTTAGAACTCGGTCAGCCGCTTCATGCTTTTGATCTAGATTTAATTGAAGATAAAAAAATTGTTGTAAGGCGAGCAAATAAAGATGAAAAAATAGAAACCTTAGACGGCGAAAAAAGAAAGCTAGACGAAACAATGCTGGTCATTGCCGATAATAAAAAAGCCATTGCCATTGCCGGGGTTATGGGCGGAAAAAACAGCGAAATTTCAATTGGCACAAAAAAGATTGTTTTAGAATCGGCCACCTTTGATAAAGTACAAGTACGAAAAACATCGGATAAAGTGGCTTTAAGGACAGAAGCGGTTGTGAGGTTTGAAAAAGGTTTGCCGCTTAACTTGGCGCAAATTGCAATTGATAGAGCGGCAATGCTACTTCAACAAATTGGCAATGCTCGAGTTTATAAAGGCACGGTAAGTGCCGGCTCAAATAAAGAACTGGAAAAAGAAATTGAATTAAGAATCAGCGATATTGAAAAGAAACTTGGTGTTACAATTTCTGCCGAAGATGCCGGCAAGTACTTGGAAAAACTTGGTTTTGAAGTAAAAATTTACGAAGATTTTACGAATGTTTTAGTGCCATGGTTCAGGCCGGACGTTAATATCCCGGAAGATTTATTGGAAGAAATTATTAGAATTTATGGCTTAAACAATATCACCTCTTCACTACCATCCAAGGAACTGCCCAGTCCAAATTTAAATAAGTCGCTAAAAGTTGAATATTTAATTCGCGATATTCTTTTAGGGGCCGGTTTTTCGGAAGTAATTAACTATTCCTTTTATTCACTCGAAGACGCAAAAAAAGTTGGTTTTGCGGATAAGAGCTTAATAAAAATTGCAAATCCTATAAATTCGGATATGGAAATTATGCGGCCTTCAATGTTGCCGTCAATTCTAGCTTCAATTTTCAAAAATGAGCGAAATTACAATTATATAAAAATTTATGAGTTGGGAAAGACTTATTTGCCGGGCAATGAAATGCCAATAGAAGACAAACATCTAACTTTAGCAATTTCCGGTATAAATGACGAAAAGGTAATTTACTCTGACGGCAAAGTTTTCTATCTTCTAAAAGGTACTCTGGAATTAATTTTTGCCGAAATTGGAATTAAAAATTTCTCATTAAAGCAAACAAAAATAGACCAATACCATCCCGGTAGAACAGCTGAAGTGAAGGTTGGTGATAAAAATATTGGTACAATTGGTGAAATTCATCCCGATCTTCAGGCTGCATATGGACTAAAACGGCCGGTTGCCGTTTTGGACTTATTTTTTGATGAATTAGAAAGCTTGGCAAATTTAGTACCGGTTTATAAACAAATACCAAAGATGCCAATCGCTCACCGGGATTTGTCATTTATTATTGATGAAAAAATTTATTATGAAGACGTTTTAGAAAAATTAATGAATGTGGCAAAAGAGCTAAATAAAATTGAGCTCCTAGATGTTTATTCGGGGCTTGAAGAATCGGGGAAAATTAGTAAAACTGTCAGACTTTATTTTCAGCCGGAAACTAAAACTTTTTCTGAAGAAGAAATAAATGCGCTTTTGGGTAATGTAATGCAAGTTTTAAAGAAAGAATTTAAGGTTGTTGTAAGAGTTTAAGCCCGAAATTATTTTCCCGAACCACCTCTCACTTTCCATGTTGTCATTCCCGCACTGAATCGAGTTCAGCATAAACTCCGGCGGGAATCCAGTAGCTTTATTTTAAGACCATGCTTTCTGGATCCCCTTCTACAAGGGGATGACAATAAGGTGGGATGGTCCAATTATTTTCCTTGCAAAAGATGCAATTTTCGGTCAAAATATAAGTGTGAGTGGAGAAGATTTTAGCAACTCTAGCAAGCCTAGAGCTAGTAGGGTATTAAAAAGCGAGGCCTCAAATGAAGACCTCACTAATTTTTTGCTAGGCGCAGAAAATTTAGCAAAAATAAAGGAAAATCTGGAAGCAATTTCCTCAGTGCCAATTGAAGCGCCGGAAATTGAAAACGTCAAATTGTCAAAAGAGAAATCAACAAAAGAAGCCGAACCGCAAATTAAATTAGAAGTTTCCGAAGACAAACCAAACCGTAAATTTAATAAAAAATTAGTTTTTCAAAATGTTCTGCTCTGCTTTTCTTTAATTCTAGTGTTTAGCCTGCCGGCTTTGGTTTTTGGTTTTCAATTTGCTTACCAGGGTAAGGTAATTACAAACGCCAGTCTTTTTGGTGAGAATTTGCAGGGCAAAACTCCGGATGAAATAAAAACAATTGTTGATAGCAAGCTAGGCGGATATAAAATTTCTGTTAAAAGCGGCAGTCTTACAAAGGACTATTCTCTTTTGGATTTAAATGTTAGTAATAACTCGGACAAAATAATAAAAGACTTAATGGCAACCGGACGCAATGGAAGTTTTTGGTCTAATAATACCTATTTCCTCAAACAATTCGCCGGCAAGGTCAATTTAATGTCGTTGCCAACTAAAGATTATAATTTAAATTTTAATTTTGACAGTAAGGCGGTCGGGTCTAAAATAACCGGTTTGGTGCCCAACTTTTCTACATCAGAAAATTTAGTGGTAAAAGGACTTGAATCTATTGCCCAGCCGCCAAACATGGATGGAAGATTTTATCAGCAGGTTTTTCTATACCGATTTTCCGAGGATTTAAAAACGCTTGGCACAGTTCCTTTGCCGGATACTAATTTTAATACCGAAGCTTTTTCTTCGGTTCAAAAATTAGTCAACAAAAATATCGCGCTAAAAAAAGATGACAAAATTATTAATGTGGGCTCGTTAGATATTACCAGATTTGTCATTTTCGATAACAATTTAAATCCAAAAATAGACGAGGCCAAAATTGAAGTCTATATAAACGATGTGGTGGCGAAACAAATTAACATTGCGCCGCAAAATAAAAAAATTAAAGTGGAAAATTTTTCCAAGCAAACCGTTATTAGCGAAGGGAAGCCTGGTCTTGCGGTTGACGTTTCTTCTTTAAAGCAATCTATAGCCTCGGCAATTAATGATGGCCAACCTATTGTTGATATTAAAACAAATGTCGTTCCGCCTCCGGTTGATAGGGAAGACATTATTGTGCCGGATTGGACAAGATATATTGATATTAATTTATCAACACAAACAATGACAGCTTTTGATAAGAGTGTTCAAGTTGATCAATGGAAAATTACCTCAGGTTCAAATTATCACTCTACGCCCGTAGGTGTTACATATATTTTTGGTAAATCTGCGGTTACCAGAATGTGGGGAGGTACTCCGGGAATAGATTATTACGATCTGCCAAATGTTCATTGGGTTTCTTGGTTCAGAGCCGGAGGATATGCTATTCACGAAGCTTATTGGAGGAGCGCTTTTGGTGGGCAGGATTATAGATGGAGTGGTTCTCACGGATGTGTTAATGCTCCACTTGCTGTTGCAAAATTCATTTATGATTGGGCGCCTATTGGTACGCCGGTTGTCGTTCATTATTAGGTAGAGGAAAATTTTATGAAATGTCCATATTGCGGAGCAGAAAATCCAGTAGGAGCAGCTTTCTGCGGAAGTTGCGGAAAACCAATTTCTAACAATGCATCTATTCCACAGGCGCCAAATCAATATCAAAACCCAACCGTAAATCAAAATCAGGGAGGTAGCTACTCGGGTTCTATCAGTAATCAGTTTAGTCCGCCGCCACCGCCACAGCCGGGTGCTATACCTCAATCTAATGCGCCAATTTATATCCAAATCCGCAAGCGGTGCCGGGGCAGGGCGCCTATGATCCGCAAATGGCACAATTGCAAAATTTGGAAGCTGATTCAAAAAACCCTTGGTATGCATCTACCGCCGGTTTGGTATTCTTTTTCTTCATAGCCGGACCCATATTTTGTGTGCCCCTGTGGTATCTTTGGAAAAAAGAAAGCACCGGCAAGGTCGTGAAGTGGACGGTTACTGTAATATTTATATTTATAGAATTAGTTATATCTTCAAGACTTTATGGCCAGTAATAATTTAGCAGACTATATTATCAGTTTGCCGCTTATACTACTGGCGGGTTATCTTTTTTTACGCTATTTTTATTTTAAACAAAGCGAAAAAGAGCCTGCTAGCAAAGTTATTTTAGTTACAATTCTTGGTGGGATTTCGGTTGCCATTGCTTTTTATGCGGAGCAATTTTTTGCTCGTTATATTGGAATAGCAAATTTGGGCCCAGACCAATTGCCATATTCGGAAGTAGTATCTAAAATGGTCATAATGCTTTTATTTGTAGGCTTTATTGAGGAGTTGTCAAAATTTTTGGCGGCTATGCCGATATTTTTCTCCAAAGATTTTAATAGGATTAGAGACGGTATTTTTTACATGGCTTTGGCGGGACTTGGCTTTGGTTTGGTCGAGGATTTTATTTATGTTGGAAGAGTTGGAGCAGGAGGGGTGATATTAAGGTTGGCTTTTGGCCTTTTGTTTCATCCGGCTGCCTCTGGTTTTATTGGTTATTATTTAGGAAGAGCAAAATATGGCTTATCCTCAATGTCTGCCGTGTTTGCCGCATTAGTACGCAGTATGCTTCTACACGGTTTGTATGACATTGGGCTGGTTCTTCAAATTCGGCCTAATGAACATTTTTGGGTGGCTATTTCACCCTAAAGAGCAGGTAGAATATCAGTTTGATCTTTCGATCTCGTCTTAACCCATTATGAATATTAACCTTCTTTTTTATATATGAAAAAGTTCCCTCCATACTGTTGTTAGTGTTAGGGATATTGAGTTCTGGATGATCATAAAAAGTGAATAGATAGTCCAGATTTCTTTTTAAGCTAAAGTAAGCACTCCTAGTTCTCCTGTGAGTGAAATAGTTTCTTCCTGTCTCCGGATTAAAAGTTT
>MNYC01000016.1 GCA_001872945.1 bacterium CG2_30_37_16 | reverse complement strand
AGCGTTCTGGCGAAGCCAGCACCGCTTCACGGTCAATATCTCGCACCTGTGCATCTTCAATATTCTCCGCTTCTCGAACCGTAGAAACATAATCAACCTTAAATGGTAAGACATTTTTATCAGCAATTGCATTCACGATTGTGTAGGTGTGCAATTTTTCACCAAAAGCTTGCTCTGTAGTTTTCAAATCCGGTCGTCCGCCAGCACTAGCATTCATGGCAAAAATTGGTGTACCGGTAAAACCAAACAAATTATAGTTCTTAAATGTCTTGGTAATCGCAGCGTGCATATCGCCAAATTGTGAACGGTGACATTCGTCAAAAATAAGCACGACATGCCCATCAAAAATTGCATGCTCGGAATTGCACCCAATAAAACGATCGAGCTTCTGAATGGTGGTGATGATAATTCGCACGTTCGGATTTTCCAGTTGCTTCTTCAAAATTGCCGTACTGGTATTGCTATTAGCCGCACCTTTCTCAAACTTGTCGTATTCTCGCATAGTCTGATAATCTAGGTCTTTGCGGTCAACCACAAACACCACTTTATCCACATACGCCAACTTACTCACGAGCTGTGCGGTCTTGAAACTGGTCAAAGTTTTTCCCGATCCGGTCGTGTGCCAAATGTACCCACCTGCTTCAACCGTGCCAAGTTTCTTGTAGTTGGTGCTGACTTCGATACGACTGAGTATTCTCTCGGTTGCGACAATCTGATATGGTCGCATTACTAAAAGTTGATGATCCGTAGTGAACACGCAGTACTTGGTCAAGATATTCAGAAGCGCATGCTTAGCAAAAAATGTCTTCCCAAAATCCATCAGATCCGTAATCGGTCGATTGGTAGCATCTGCCCACCAGCTAGTAAATTCAAAACTGTTGCTCGAGCGTTTTCCTTTTTTCACCGCACCCTCACCAGCTTCTTTGATATGCTCCGAACGGACGGTGTTGCTGTAATACTTAGTATGTGTGCCGTTGGAAATAATAAACAACTGCGCATATTCAAAAAGCCCTGATGATGCCCAAAAACTTTCTCGGCTGTAACGATTGATCTGATTGAACGCCTCAGCAATAGCCACGCCACGGCGCTTGAGCTCGACATGCACCAAAGGCAACCCGTTTACCAGAACCGTCACATCATAGCGATTAGGACGCTGCCCGTCCTCGGTGGCGTATTGATTGATTACCTGCAAACTATTGTCGTGGATGTTGTCCTTTTTTATGAGGTACACATTCTTGGTCGTGCCATCTTCGCGCGTCAGGTTTTTGATATGGTCTTCTTGAATGGTGGCGGTCTTTTCGGCAATGCTTTGATTTGGGTTGGCAAGTTCACTGGCAAAAAACCGTTCCCACTCGCTATCGATAAAAGCAAAATCATTGAGTTTCTCTAGTTGCTTGCGCAAATTCAATACCAAATCGGCCTCAGAGGTAATGGGTAGATACTCGTACGCCTGCATCTCAAGTTGTTTGATAAAAGCCCGCTCCAAGTCCGCCTCACTTTGATAATGAGCAACGCGCACACCGTCCGTCACATACTCACCCACGACAGTACTTTGTGGATTTTCAGCAACTAAATTGTATCTATTATTATTTGGCATATTCGTTGAAAGTTAAAAGCTTCCCTCGATAATATTCGTATTGCAACCGGCGAGCCGAAAGTTCCGCCGGCAAGCCAATTGAAATGTCGTTTACGAGGGCATCGAATTTATCTAAAATCTTCACAATTCTTTCCTGTTCGGCGATTGATGGAACTGGGATTTTAATTTCCAAAATATCATCTTTTCGCAAATTTGTTTGATCGGCGCCGCTGTCATATCGTAGTAACTGTTTGTTTCTATTTAAGATATAAAATAGAAATTTTGCATTTATTTTTTCATTATTTTTTACAGTCAAAGCGCAGATTCGTTGATTTAATGTGTATTTATCATTTTCATCAACATAAAAACATTTTGCTAATGCTTTTCCATTTGGCAAATCGCTCATGACCATTAGAAGGTCATTCTTTGAAACAGGACTAATTTGCTTGACCGAATATTTTTTTACTCTCCCCTCGGTTGAAACAAACTTTGAATTGACAACAATATACTTACCGTTTTCATCAATATGTTTTTCGTGTCCTTTGCCATTCATAAAATGAGCAACTTCGCTTAATGTATTCCATTCTATACCTTCACCAAACATCAAAAGTTCCAAGCGATAATGCTCATACTGCTTCTCTCTTGCTTCCAGCTCTGCTTCCAGCTCTGCTTCCAGCTCTGTAAAACTATTAAGAATAGTGACAATTTCTTCTTGGATTGCAATGGGTGGGAGAGGGATTTTGATACCTCGTAAACTTTGCTGGTTTAATTTCGGAGGAGTTCCTCTCACTAGTTTTGTAACATCTGTTTTTTGTAGACTGAAATAAATATATCGTAAAAGAGCCTTGTCTTTAATTTCGCTTAGAATATGAGCATGATTATTAACCCAAATTCTTCCACTTACCCAATTTAATACTGGTGAGCCATCTTTATTTATAACGCTTCCGTCTTCACCCATTAGCAAAAAAGTTCCATCAAAAATATAGTCTTTAACATAGCTTTGAATACCATTTGCACCATAATAAGGGACTTCTCCAATTTCTCGTTTTTCTCGTGTTACTGGGCTTCTTTAACTATCTAAAATATTAACAAGTTCCCCCAACTCCTTAAATTCCACCCCATTCGGGCAGAGTTGGGCGATCAGTTTTTCAATTTTTGATTGGTGGGGTGTCATAATTAGATTTGTTCAATTAATCCAACAAAATCTTTAAGGGATTTATTTTTTACAGTATCAGATAAATCTGTTTTCCATTGAGGCTGATTATGATGAAACTTATGCAATTCAAGACCTAACAATTGAGCTTTAACTGCGCATTTATTATCAATTGCTTTTAGGGAACTATTTATGGAATCAATATTAAAATTAATTGGAATTCCATTTTCATCGCGATAATTTTCTAATGTATTTATGTATTTCGCTCTTAATAAATATTCGGCACACTCTCTTGCTTTTGGCAGAGCTTCGTCTAGATTATTATTAGTATTAATAGCTTTATTTATGTAATCCAAATCACCATAATATTTGTCAGACTCAAATTTTTTAATATCGACAAGTTCGAACATTGAACCATTATGAGAGACACTGCAATTTAACTTCAGTAACTTCTTATCATTGGAAGAAATCAACTTATTTAACTGACAGTAAAAACTTTTTTCATGGGTAAAAATAATCTTTTGTTCTGGCTCCTTATTATCGAGATTTTTAATACTGTCGAACAGTTTAATCGTCTCTTCTTTTCTGTTTATATCAAAGCTAGCAAATGGGTCGTCAAGAATAATAATCTTATTCTCTAAATCGAGATCATTCTTAAGAGATGACAAGAAAAACGCAAAGCCAAGAAGCCTTTTATCACTATCACTGAATGTCTCTTTAAACTTTCCAATTTCGACTGAGATAGAGTTACCTTGAATATCTATAAACTCAAATAAATACTCATTAATCTTCAGATAATTATTTTTATCTCTATTATCTACTGATGGTTGAAATCTTGTAATCTGAAAATCAGCCTTAAGACCTTTAAGAGAGGTATTGATATCTGATAGATTTTTTTTAAAGATTTCGTCAACTTTTTCTTTCAAAGCAGTCTGCGCCAACACCTTACTTTTATTTTTTTCCTTAAGTTCCGATTCTATTATTCCGTACTTCTTAAAAAATTCCGCGCCTTCCTCCGTGTATCTATATTTATTCAATTTAAAAGTAGTTATTTCACTATTTATTTTTGTCTTTTCTAAGTATGTAAGAGCTTGTTTGTTAATCACTTCATTTAAAAAAACTTTAGCACCTAAAAATGTTTGTTTTAGTAGAATAAAGCTCTTATCTTCTCCAAAATTACAGTCAAAATTTAAATCTTCCTTTTTTCTTTCTATTTTTATTTTTACATTTTTAAGAGCTTCTTCTATTTTTGCTTTATTTACTGATTCTTCAATTTTAGAAAACCCTAATTTTCCAAAAGATAGCAACTCCTTTTCTAGATCAAAAGACAAAAATAAATTCGACTCGTTCTCAATTCTATCTTTAAAATCAAGATATTCTTTATCAAAATACTTAGATAGGCTATCCATAAAATTTTTAACCTGCTCTGTATCTTGTGAACAAAAAGGGCAAATATCGTCCTTCTTTAATTTAAGACCGTAGCCTAAAAAACCCTTAGCTTTATCTAGGTTATTAGTATTCTCTGATAAATGTTGGTTTATTAAAGATTCAAAAACATTATTTATCTTGTTTTTAAAGAGTGTTTCAAAAGCATCTATGTCTAATGTATAAAAAATTGATTTTTTAGATTGTACTTTTAGTTCTGACAGTTTTTCATCTATGGATAAAATATCTTCGTTATCTTTTATTTTTTGGTTTACATCTACAACCTCCTTGCTAATCTCCTGGAAACGATCAAGTGAGTAGCTTCTGTTAAACGAATTTTTAAATGTAGCAAACTTAGCATTCAGACAAAATTCACATGATCCACAATTACTCACCTCACATTTAACGATCGAGTTAATATAATCTATGTCTTGTTTAATACTATTGCCAATTAGAACTCTTGGTAATGATTTGAGATGCTCTCCCTTTATTTGATCCTCAGAGAAAATATGATCTTTAATAAAATCATTATCAAAGATTAAAATATTGTTATTTTTCCAAGATTCTTTGTTATACTCATGAAAAACAACCTGCCCTTCTTTAAAGTTTTCTATTTTAATTTCAATGCTATTCTGCGATCTAAATTTCTTTCTATTTTCTAAAGACTCACCGGTTTGCAGTGATTTAAAGACTGAAACGAGAGTTGTCTTTCCATAAGTATTATCGCCAAAAATCAGTGTATTTTTCTTAAAAGAAAAATCATCATTCTTGTTTTCAGAAATGTCATTTGTTGGTATATTCAATCTACCAAGATTTTTGAGTTTTAATATCTTATTAATCATATCTAATCATTCTCAATATCTGCCACAATTTTATCAATCGCGGTGCGGAGTTCATTTTGTCTTGCAACAATCTTGGAAATTTTTGCGTTGAGCGTGGTGATGTCTACTACTTCGCGAGTATCCTCGCCCACCACATAGCTTGATACGGCGATATTGTAGTCATTCTCGGCAATGGTTTTATTATCAACGAGCTTGCAAAAATAGACTGCATCTTGGCGAGCAGTAAAGGCGTTCAAAATCTTTTTGCGATTTACTTCACTCAGCTTATTTTTATTGCCACCACGCACAAACTCAGCAGAAGCATCGATAAAAAACGTCTTGTTATCTTTCTTGCTTTTCTTGAGCACGATGATACAGGTAGCGATGGTCGTACCAAAAAAGAGGTCGGGTGGAAGCTGGATAACTGCATCGACATAGTTGTTATCTACCAAATACTTTCTTATTTTACCCTCCGCGCCACCACGATAGAGAACACCGGGAAATTCAACAATCGCCGCTGTTCCGCTGGTAGACAGCCACGAGAGCATGTGCATAGTAAACGCGAGATCAGCCTTACTCTTTGGCGCCAATACTCCAGATGGAGAAAAACGTGGATCATTAATCAGGAGCGGATTAGCATCACCCTCCCAATGAATAGAGTACGGTGGATTGGAAACGATGGCATCAAACGGCTCGTCGTCCCAGTGTTTCGGATCTATAAGCGTATCGCCGTGAGCAATATCAAAATTGTTGTAATTGATATCATGCAAGAACATGTTGATACGGCAGAGGGTGTAGGTAGTGAGATTGATTTCCTGACCAAAAAAGCCTTGCCTAACATTTTCTTTACCGAGAACTTTGGCGAATTTGAGAAGCAAAGAGCCGGAACCGCAGGCTGGATCGTAAACTTTATTTTCGTCTGTTTTACCAACCGTCGTGATTTCCGCCAGAAGTTCGCTGACTTCTTGGGGAGTATAAAATTCGCCTCCAGACTTACCAGCGTTAGAGGCATACATGGTCATCAAAAATTCATAGGTATCACCGAAGGCGTCAATAGTGTTGTCGGAGTAGTTGCCTAAACGAAGGTCGCCGATAGATTCAAAGAGTTTAGCAAGTTTCTGATTTCTTTTTTCTACTGTGCCACCCAGTTTATTAGAGTTTACATCAAGGTCATCAAATAAGCCATTGATATCATCTTCGCTATTTGCACCTTTTGCCGAATTTTCAATATTACGAAAAACGGTAGTCAGGGTTTCGTTAAGATTAGCGTCATTGCGTGCATTCTTGCGAACATTTACAAAAAGCTCACTTGGTAAAATATAGAACCCTTTTTCTTTCACAGTATCAGCTCGCCCAAACTCTGCTTCTTTATTTGAAAGTGTGGCATAGTCAAAATCTTTCCTGCCTGCACGACGTTCATCGGCATTGATGTAGTTGGTAAGGTTTTCGCTGATAAAGCGATAAAAGAGTATTCCCAACACATACTGCTTGAAGTCCCAGCCATCAACACTTCCACGCAAATCATTGGCGATCTGCCAGATAGCACGGTGCAATTCTGAACGCTCCTGTTCTTTTGTTGTATTTAAATTTGATTCTTTGTTTGCCATAAATTTATTTATTGATTACTTCGTAGTCTCCTTTATCCCTATCGCCACCGACTCGAACGTAATCTTTGCATCCGTCAACATAAATAGCTTTACACTTACATTCAATAAGTTTTTTGTGGGTATTCCAAAAAATCTCATCTCCACAATGAGTGCATTTGTAGTAAGTTTCTTTTGGGGTTTTGTTGGCGATTTCCTTTAACATATAATTAAGCAGTTTTTGTTTCCTCAAGAAGCCATTCCCATAGTGGTTTAAAATGTATCGTCACGCCATCTTTTTCTACTGCACGCTTTTCATCCCACGTCAGAACAGTAAGTTTTTTCACTCTCAATTCACCACCAGCCTCAAACAATGCTTTTGTTTCTCTTTGTTCAACATCCGAATTTATTGACTCATAGCAGACTTGAATAAGTTCAGTGACATCTATCCCATTTTTGACAACAAAATCAATCTCACGATCGTTGCGAGTCTTGTAATAGAATAAGTCCCTGTTCGGTTTGACCCCACGCTTCACCAATTCGGTAAAGACAAGGTTCTCCATGAGCTTGCCTTTGTCCGGAGAATGTTGAATTGCTTTTGCAGTTATAAAACCATTGTCGACTGCGTACACTTTTCGGGGAGACTTAATCCGTTGTATGGATTTTGGCGAATATCGAAGTAGAGAAAATATAAGATATGCTTCTTCTAGATATTTTATATATTTCTCTATAGTAGACGCGCTCTTTAAATTTAGAATTTCAAGAATTTTCCGTATCGTATACAAATTTGCAAAATTGTTTATTAAATGACCCCCCAAGTTTGCTACTTGAGTCGAAAATTTAACTCTGTGCCTTTTAACCACATCTTTGAAAACCAGAGCGTCAAATAAGACCTCAAGATAGTCCTTGGGATCAACGTTATTGACCGCAACCTCAGGAAATCCACCATTAACGAGATAGTTTTCCATGAGGTTTAAAAGCTCGCCACGCTGTTGCGGTAGCGCACTATATTCCTCGCTTATTTGGAATTTCTTTGCCCGGAGAAATTCACTGAAATCAAACGGCAGTATCTCTATAGGCATATGTCTGCCGGTCAAATGCGTAGCAAGTTCTTTTGAAAGCAGATGAGCGTTCGATCCTGTAAGCACAAGATTGTACCCTTCCCGGTGCAGACGATTAACAAATAATTCCCATCCGGCAAGGTTTTGTATTTCATCAAACAAAACAGTCTTTACTTGGCCATATGCGGCGTGCAGTTCTTTCATCAGTTCATTAGTGGCTATTCCGCCCGCACTCGATAACACTTCATCATCAAAATTGAAGTACATGAACGGCCGATCCTTCAAGAGCATGAGAGAAAAGACAGATTTCCCAGCACGTCGGGGCCCAAGAATTACTTTTATCAAATTCGAATCCAGCCATTTTTTAGCAAACGGCTCCTTGGCTCGGCCTATGTACGAAAGAGTGAGAAGTTGCTCTTTCTGCAGTTTTTGGTTAGAAACTATGTCTTTAAGCATATTATTTTACTTATATTGGACAGAATAAGTTGTTTTTGTCCACTACAAGTAGTATAATGGACAGGAACGGGAAAGTCAACAATAACTAGCACTTATGAACGATCAAGAAACCCCAATAGAATATAAGGATAAATATCAGCTCATTTTTGTGGGCGAAGTTTGGTCTGATAACCCACTTTATGAATCGTGGGTTGAGGGCAGAATTGAAATTCGCACATGGGATGATGAGCACTGCAATAATGAAATACGTTACTGTACCGAAAGAAATGATGATCATTTTTGGAAACTCCAAGAGCAATATAACTACAAATGGCTAACGGCATCAGAACTTGAGGAGTTTAAAAGAATGGTGCAAGAGAAATTTCGCAAAAAACCAAACAAAGGAGTATAATAAAATTAACAATTTAATAATTTCGCCTCAAGGGGCGACCTGAATGGTATTCCGTGCTCAAGGGCTCGTGATTATTATCACTTTTTGTGGTAATTGATCACGAGCTCTTTTCGTTCAGGCAGGTAACAAATATGAATATGAAAAATGAAAATGCAAAGTTAGTTTTTATTTACTCCCTACTGGGAGGTGTTGAGTCCCATACGGACGTCACGCACAAAATCCCAGCTAAAGTGTATTTTAATTTTCCGATGTCCGATCTGGATATCGGAGATCAGAAAGCGATCCTCACCGAGCTGAGAAATAAAAAGATTATTGCCGGATTTAAACCGGATGACAGTGATTTTGTGATTTCCAAGCCGAGCCGGTCCATGCTCAGCGATTTCTATTTCAAACTTAAAGACAAGTCTGCACCGAAGCCGGAAAAGCCAGTAGATACTAAGATCAGGTTTGACGAGAAAACCGGAATAATAAGCATGGGAGGAAAACCCTGCGAGATCCCAATCACCACAAATCAATATTTTCTCTGTAAAGCATTATTTGCGGTCCCATTTGGCACACGGGTAAAAGAAATTGATATCTTGGACTTGATGGATTGGGCAAAAGACAGCAAAGACAGTGTCTACGATGCCATGAGAGCAGTTAATGGAAAAATGAGGCGAGATCTCGACATAGATAAATTTATAAAATGGAAAGTTAGGCGCATATTTATTGATTACAAAACCGAATAAGGTGGAGTCCGTCCTGATTCGGACAACAAAGATCAGACTGGAAGAAACGGTCTGCTTTTTTATTTGCGGGCCGGCAAACGATATGCCGAAGCCAATAATCACAAAGAAAATACCACCCCTCACCCCAGCTCAAATGGAGGAAATTTTTATGGACAGATTAGCCGATCTGATTGTCCGGCTTTTGGATTATCGCTACGAGCAAAAAGAGAAAGAAAAACAATCTAATAATCAAAATGAATATGAAAAACCAACCGGACAACAGCAATAATTTTATTACCAGCGACTTCTACACGGCCTGCCTGCTTTTGGCCAGCGACTACCATCTTGTCGGTATAAACAAAGCCGACAGCAAACGTTATCGTTTTATCTTTATTGATCAGCAGTGTCGAGCTCAACTCGTTGGCGGATATTTTGACGGTCTAATAGACATCAACGCTCGCAAGTTTGTAAGTGCGATTAAAGAGCTCAAATCACTGATGTATAACGATGCGATCAGTTGAAAATGAACAAATATGAAATATGGAAAATTTGCCATTCGAAATAGATAACAATGATTACGTAAAGCTTCCCCGAAGCATCAAGACCGCCCTTGTGGACGGCTATTTGAGTTTTGAGGAATACTCGGTCCTTGTCTGGCTGTGGATCACTGCCAACCCACGAATGGGCAAAGCTCATGTAAGTTATGCTGGACTTTCCAAAGACTTCAAAGAAAAATACTCCAAGAATCACATCAATCGGCTGATGTTAAACCTTAAGCGTAAGAAGTGGATATGGTTTGCCGTACAGCAAGGTCGCAGAAGTTCCTTCCATGTTGATATCGCCAGTTATCCCTTATCAAATGGTGGTTTTGTAGACCTTGAAACTCGTAGCAAACAGAAGTCTGGCAGAAGTGAGGGTGATACTGATGAGCGTTCACCAGCAGAAGCACCGACAGAAGTCAGTGACGTTCGGCAGAAGTTGGAAAGTGACAAAAACGCTTTAGTAGATAGGTTTTCTTTCGGTTCGGAAAGCTCGCTCGGCAGAAGTTCCAAGAACGACAACGAGAAAGAAAATAAAAACAACCGATCGAATCGTGGTCGACCCGTAAGAGAATTCACTCCCAAGTCTTACGAGGAACAGAAATGTTGGGAGATCGCCAAAGAGCTGGGAGAAAAAGATATGACTTTTATTTTATCATCTCTCAAGAAATATGGACTAGCAAGAATTGAGGAAGCCTACCGGTCTGTAATGGATCAACCGAGCGACAAAATCCGGCATAGAGGTGCATATTTCAATAAATTATGGCTCTATAGCATTTAGTGTGGTGGATAAATCAAAAATAGTGGTAAAATTAGCTATAAAATAAAGCTTCCCAACTTTACGCTAAAAATAACCACTATTTCTATGAAAAAATGTATCAATAAAATGCTAAATTTGCAAGGTGTTATAGTCAACAAAATGGATGTTTTGGATAATGAAAAACAAATATTAGTTCATTGTCGCAGTCCAAGAACAATGGCTAGATGCACAACTTGTGATCATAGTTCAAAAAAAGTACACCAAACAAGTATTAGGAAAATAAAACATGGAATGTTAAATTAT
>MNYC01000018.1 GCA_001872945.1 bacterium CG2_30_37_16 | reverse complement strand
GTGCTTCACCTTTGGTCTTTGCTTTAAGGGCTAATTTTTCGGATCATACGCAATACATGGTTCTAGGAATATAGTTTAGCTACCCGAAATAAGTGGAATTTCTTGTCTCTTACTCCTCGGACAACAGTTCTGAAGTTTTTAAGTTTTGCATTAAAAGACTCTGCTGAAGCATTGGTACTTCGGTTAATAAAATAATTCAGTATGGTCTTTTTATGCAAACGAATAGACTCTGCGGCTACAGTAAATGAATCAATATTTTTTTCCTCAATCTTTTGAAACCATCTGTTAAAGTTTTCCTCACCTTCCTTCCTTGAGTGACTGTTCTCATAACAATTTCTAAACATCATAGAAAGTTCATAGGCACTTTTTAGATCCGGGAATTCTCGAAAAAGTATTGCCGATCTTTTTTGTTGTTGCTCATGCCATTTGTTTTGAGACTTAAATAACAGATAACGACTTCTGGCCAGAAGCTGTTTTTTTGTATCTCCATTTTCAAATATTTTCGGGCTGTATCTTTTACCATGGCTTCTGGCCAATTTAATTAGTTCATTCTCTTCGCGAAGAGCTTCTTTCCGAAAAGCAATTCTGATTTCTTGCGTAGCTTCACTAACGAGCTGTTGAACATGAAATCTGTCGGTTACCGGTGTTGCGTTTGGGAAAGAATAATGAACAATGTTGTTCATCGACTCTGCCATATCAAGAGTAATTTCTTCTACTTTTGCTCTCTTTTTTTCCGGTATTTTTGCTAAAACAGCAGCAACATCTTTCGACCTTGTCCCTTGGACCATTGCAACCAAAGCTCTCTTTTTACCATGAAATTCTTTGTTGGTTAGGACAGTGTATAGCTCTCCATTGGTGATAGCTACCTCATCCAGACTTAAATGTTTCCCAATATTCTCCGGAAATATTATCCACTCTTCGGCATGATCTTTTTGATCCCAATCTTTAAATCCGCTCAAGTGATCTTTGTATTGTTTTTCAAATTCTTTAGCCGGGAGTCTTTGAGACTTTGCGATAGAAGCCAGCGAGGACGGTTCCTCTTCCGCCGTCTTCTTTTAAAAAATCGGCAAATTCTTTTTCAAGTTGAGTGCCGGGAAAAGATAGCACGATGTCTCTCTTGAGATATTCTTGTTGTCCTTCAATCTTCCAATATCTCCTCCTGAAGGTTAAAAGAGTTCGTCTGCCTCTGATGGGAAAATCCGTAATGGTTATGTCATGGAATTTTCTGGCGATAACTTTTTGATCACCTGTTATCGGCGGGTCATCTTTTTCTTCCATAATAATTCGAATATCTTCACTATCGATTGTCCCATCAATCAGGACAAACCAATCAAATATACCTTTAGGGAAAAATAGTTCCAGAATTTTTTGTTGTATTTCCATATGATAAGAATCCCCTTAATTTACTAATATATTTATCATATCTTATTTTAGGCCAGAACCCTATATTGCGTATGATCCATTTCTTTGCCAACCATTTCTATGGTTATAACCTTTACATCCATTCGGTAAAGTTTTCCCAGGATATTCATAGAGAGGTACGGATCAAAAATGTTGTACGGATGGCCAATAATGCCAATGACTAAATCCGGATTTTCAGGCTGTTTCATGCCGTAGGGCAGAATTATGCCATTCGCCATGTCTTGTTCAAATTTTTCTTTCACCAAAAGGGCTTCCTTGTAGTAGACGTGAGTTTGTTTTTCGGTTTTTCCGAATACTTCTCCAATTTGAGCCAGCTCTGCCTTCAGGATTTTTTCTTGTTCTCCCTTTTTAATATATGGGGTAAATTTTCGCATATTAATTTCTAGAGGCAAAAATTTACCACATTGCTCCCGGAAACCTATGTTCATAAGAAGTGATCTGAGTCCCATAAATTTTGGGCAGGTATAGGTTCTGTCTTCCTCGGATACAAATCGTAGTGCGGGAACGTAATCGCATATTTTTAGTAGCCGCGATACATGGCCGAAGTAGATTTTAAACGGTGTGCAGATGTTTTCGTTTACTAAAGCCGCACCTTCTTCTAGAATTTGACTGTTAGTTTGCTCTGAATAAACGATTTCGGCCCCAAGTCTTGTAAAAAAATGATCTAACATGGGATTTAACCTGTAGCCTATTAGGGCAACAGGCAGACCAACTTTGATTTTACCGCTACTCTCTGTCGTCAACTTTATCATCCTCCATTTCTAGTCTTAAATTTTTAATTTCAACTATCTGGTACTACCATTTAAAGAGTTTCTTAGATTAACGCATTGTATCACTTGGCGACTGAAAATTCAATGAAAAGTTCTTTCGGGATTTTTGTCAAAATGAGTAGAAAAAACCATCCTTTATGCTTGTTTTTTGCTTCAAATTAAGGTACAATAAATTAGTTAAAAGACACATTAGAATTGTCATTCCGAACTTGATTCGGAATCCCATGGGATCCTGAAATAAATTCAGGATGACGAAGGATAAGGAAAGAGGAGCAAATGGCTAAAAAAACTTCAGGTGAACAACTTCCATTCAACGTTGGTTACGTAAAACCAAGGGAAATGACCGATGAAATGCAGCAATCCTATTTGGATTATGCTATGTCGGTTATCGTTGCCCGCGCTTTGCCGGATGTAAGAGACGGTTTAAAACCGGTACATAGGCGTATTCTTTACGCCATGAACAGTCTCGGTTTAAGACACAATGTAAAACATAAAAAATCGGCTTTCGTAGTTGGTGAGGTCTTGGGTAAATACCACCCTCATGGCGACACGGCAGTTTACTATTCTATGGTTCGAATGGCTCAGGATTTCTCAATGCGCTACCGTCAGGTAGACGGCCAAGGCAACTTTGGTTCCATGGACGGAGACGGAGCGGCAGCAATGAGATACTGTGTTACCGGCGACACTTTAATTGCAACCGAAAAAGGTTTGTTACCGATAGACGCAATTGCAAGTAATGGACTTGAGAAAGATATTTCTCTAAAAATTCTTTCCAGAGAAAGAAAAGTTAACAAAGCTTCTAAATGGTTTGATAGCGGTGAACATCAAACAGTCAAAATCACTACTCAAAATGGTTTCTCCCTTACAGGAACTTTGAACCATCCAGTTTTGGTTTGGACTAAAGCTAAAAGTGGAAAACCAAACTACGATTGGAAACTCTTGGACAAGGTAAAAGAGGGTGATTATATAGTTATTGATAGAACCGCCGATCTTTTATGGCCCCAAAAAGAGTTGTCTATTAAACCATATTGGCCAAAAGATAATAATTCCAGGCGAGAAATAAAAGTGTTACCTGAAAGCTTGAATAAGGACTTGGCTTTTATCTTGGGAATTCTTATTGCGGAAGGCACAATTAAAGAAAAAGAAATTGAATTATGTAACAGTGATCCTGAAGTTATAGAGTATTTTACAAATTGCTGGCAACGGGTTTTCCCGGATTGCCGCCTGCATCATTTTACAAGAGAGCCAAGTTCCTATGGTAAAAAACCATATCAAACGGTAGAAATTCACTCAACTTATGTTGTCGAATTTTTAATAAATATTGGTCTTTTGCCGGTTAAGTCTGCTTTAAAAAGCATTCCTTTTGCTATCCTTAGATCTCCAAAAGAGGTAGCGGCGGAATTTTTAAGAGCGTATTTTGAGGGTGATGGCAGTATTAGCTCCAGTTTTAGCCAAAAGATGGTGGAACTAAGCGCTATTTCCATCAGTGAAAAACTAATTGATGAGCTTCAGATTCTGCTTTTGAGATTTGGGATTATAGGTACTAAAAGGTTTGATAAATATAGGAATACTCATAAGCTTTATTTGAGGGGGCTTAAAAATTATCAGCTATTTCAAGATCAGATTGGTTTTGCCGCTTCTACAAAAAAAGCAAAACTAAAAGAAGTTACCCAAAACATTCATAAGGAATATTCGGCCACTGATTTTATGCCCTTTATTAGTGAATTTGTACGGGAAAATTTAAATCGGGATGCTTTTTTTGATTTCAGGGAATTTGCGATAAAAAATAATTTTGACCGTTATGCTGCCATGGAAAAGAATCATGCCCAGGTGCTTTCGGCGGTTAAACCGGCTTTAGAGCAAGAAGTCAAAATAACTTTTAAGCAGCTACTTAATCATAACTATCTTTTTGATCCGGTAGTCAAAAAAGAACTAGCCGGAGTGCAAAAGGTTTATTCGATAAGGGTTGATAGCGATTGTCATTCGTTTGTGGGTAACGGGTTTGTAAGCCACAATACGGAAGCAAGGATGACTTCATTTGCTGAGGAAATGCTTACTGATATCGAAAAAGATACCGTAGATTTTATGCCAAACTACGATGGTTCTGTAAAAGAGCCGGTGGTTTTGCCGGCCAGAATTCCTAACTTGCTCGTGAACGGCCAGATGGGTATTGCGGTTGGTATGGCAACAAATATTCCGCCTCATAATTTAAACGAAGTTATAGACGCTACTACTCATTTAATAGACAACCCCAACGCTACAGTTGAGGATCTTATGAAATATATTAAAGGTCCCGATTTTCCTACCGGTGCTACTGTTTATGCCGACGAAGTAGCTCAGGCTTATGGCACGGGTAGAGGAAAAGTAATTATCAGGGCTAATGCCGAAATTGTAGAATCTAAAAAAGGCGGTTTTCAAATTATCGTTTCCCAAATTCCATATCAAGTTAACAAAGCCGATTTGGTTGCCAAAATTGCCGATTTGGTTAAAGAAAAGAAGATTGTGGGTGTTTCCGATCTAAGGGACGAGTCCGACAAAAAAGGTGTCCGAATTGCCATTGATTTAAGAAAAGACGCTTATCCTAATAAAATTTTAAATCAGTTATACAAGATGACCAATATGCAAACAGCTGTTCATTATAATATGATTGCTTTAATTGGTGGCATCCAGCCGCGCCTTTTGACTCTAAAGTCAATTTTAGAAGAGTTTATAAAACACAGACAAAATGTGGTTACCAGAAGAGCTGAATATGAACTTAAAAAAGCGAAAGAACGGGCCCATATTTTAGAGGGTCTTCTAATTGCACTTGGTTCTATTGACGAGGTTATTAAAACTATCAGGACATCTGCTACCAAAGAAGAAGCTAAAGAAAATTTGATGAAAAAGTTTAATTTGACCGATATTCAGGCTCAGGCAATTCTAGACATGAGACTTCAAACTTTAGCCGGTTTAGAAAGAAAGAAAATTGAAGATGAGTATGCCGAACTTCAAAAGTTCATTGCTCACTTAGAAGACTTACTTGCCCATCCGGAAAAAATCTTGGCGGTTATAAAAGAAGAATTGGGCGAAATTAAAGAAAAGTATGGTGACGCCAGAAAGTCCAAAATCATTAAAAATAGGCTTGGAGAATTTTCCGAGGAAGATTTAGTGGCTAACGAAACCGTAATTGTAGCTTTAACAAAGGGAAATTACATTAAGAGAATTTTAGCTTCCACTTTCCGCCAGCAGCAACGAGGCGGCAAAGGCGTAATGGGAATGCAAACCAAAGAAGAAGATATTGTTGAACACATGGTTTTAACTCATAATCACGATGAAATTATGTTCTTTACCAACATGGGACGGGTATTTAGAACCAAGGTTTACGAAATTCCAATGGGTTCTAGAATTGCTAAGGGCTCGCCAATTGTTAACTTTATTCAGTTGGCGCCGGAAGAAATTGTAACTTCTGTTATTACCGTTTCCAAGGACGAAAAAAGCGACGCTAAATATTTGTTTTTTGCTACCAAGTTTGGTGTTATTAAAAAAGTTCCAATTGAGCAATTTGAAAATGTTCGACGTAATGGTTTAATTGCGTTAAATCTGGATAAAGGCGATGCTCTTTGTTGGGTAAAAACTACATCTGGTGTAGATGAGATTATTATGGTCACTAAATCTGGCATGACCAATAGATTTTCCGAAAAAGATGCTCGGCCAATGGGACGAGGAGCTAGGGGAGTTAGGGGTATGAAGATGAAAGGAACTGATCAAATTGTGGGCACGGATGTGGTGGTCAAGGATAAAAAAAATCAGCAGATGATGGTTATTATGGAAAACGGTTACGGTAAAAGAACGGACATAGAAGAATTTGCGCCGCATCGTCGAGGGGGAGTCGGTATAAAAGCTGCCTCTGTCACGCCGAAAACCGGCAACATCGTAGATGTGCGGATTATTGAAGACTTAAAAGAAGACTTGGTAATTGTATCCATGCAAGGTGTTGTTATAAGGCTTCCACTAAAACAAGTAAACAAGATCGGCCGCGTAACTCAAGGCGTCCGCGTAATGCGCCTAAACGAAAAAGACAAAGTCTCTTCCGTAACCTTGGTTAGTGAGGAAAAGATAGAAGAAGAAGTTGAGAAGGTGGAGGAAGGGAAGTAAGGCTAAAGGGCTTTGCCCTTTAAATGTCAAATTAAAAATTACAAATGACAATTCAATGTCAAATGCTCGAATTCTAAACGTCATTGCGAGGAGCGCTAGCGACGCGGCAATCTCGTCTTGTTTAGTACATCATTCCGGACCAGTCAATTAAAAAATATAATCAGGCGATCTGGAATTCAGAAAGGATATCTATGAATTTTGGGGAGATTGCACACACCCGGTGTGTGCTGAATAGACACGTCGGGAAATATTTTTCAAATGGGGGATAATATGGGGAACAACCGTTCCCCCAGATCCTTGTGCAGGTATGCAAATTTAAAAAAAGCCCCGATTTTCAGGGCTTAAATTTATAATTAAATTCTGTCTAAAAAATATTGGTATCTTTCCATATTATCTATATCTACGGTAAGTGACGGTGGGCCAAAAATTGCTTTGGCTTTTGTTTTTATCGCTTTTCCAAATCTTTTTTCTATTGCTTTAACCGTTAAAACCGGCATTCCTAATGTTGATAGGGTATAAAGAATCAAGAAATCCCAACCAAGTACGGAAGCCATTTTGGACAAGCTTTTTCTTTTGGAAAGCATCATGTCGCATAATTCTAAGTTTTCTTTTGATTCCAAAACACTTCTGTCTACAACAAATATGTTGCCGCCCACAACCTTGCCTTTATCTCTAAGAGTTGCCGATGTCTTTTTTAGACCTCGATATTTATCTTTTACGTCTTTTTCTTCGGCTAATGCCCAATTAAAGCCGGCATCAGTTTTTAAACCATTATCTACAAATTGCCTGACATCTTTTTTGTTAATGTCTCGCATGTCGCTAGCCGAAATGACAATTTTTTGATTTTTAGTTGCCTTTAAAGCAGGTATAAAACTGCCTATAATTGTATCGTTATCTGGTTTTACCAGTGTATAGTTTGGGCTTTCGGGGATATTATTCCCGACACAAATAATTTGGTCAATTTTTTTCTGATCTAAAAAAGCATCAACAGTAATGTTAAGCAGTGTCTCGCTGCCAATTTTAAGCATGGCTTTGGGCGTATCCGGAAATTCGTCCATATAGCCGCCAGCAAGTATAATAACACTTAATTTTCCGTCATACATTTATCCCGCTCCTTTATTTGTTAATATTCAATCCTCCTATATATAATAGTACCATTTTGCCTAGCCTTTGAGCAATGGAAAAGGATCACGCATTTTGCATTTTTGTATTGTTCGACTCCTTGAAGAGGGTGGAGAACCCTTCGGCA
Source organism: bacterium CG2_30_37_16 (assembly GCA_001872945.1). Classification (GTDB taxonomy): domain Bacteria; phylum Patescibacteriota; class CPR2; order CPR2; family CPR2; genus GWC2-39-10. The sequence goes on along the minus strand of MNYC01000018.1, from coordinate 969 downwards.
AGCTCTCCTCGAGTCTGGTTCCACTGAGTCACCACGAAGTGAGCGACTTCGGAGTCGAAGACAGGACAGGCTTGAAGCCCCTATTTCTCGACTTCGATTCACTTTGCTCGTCATACGACCCGTCTGGGAAGAATAATTGCGGATGATTAATACACAAAAATGTGAAATGCGAGAAGGAAAGAAAATCGTTAAAACTGTATAGAGGGTTGAACCCTTTTTGGGAAACTCTTTTTAGCACTTGGGCGTTATGCCCAAGTTACGTATTAAGCCTTATCGTCAAAAAATTTAAAAAAGTCTGTTATTTTTGGTATCAATTTTTAATGTTTAGAGAATGATTTTTTGATATTTGTTTTTTAAGGTTATAGCAACTTAATTTGGGGAGGTTTTTTTATGAAAAAAGTACTAGTAACGGGATTACTAATGATTTTTGCTTTAGGCTTGGCGATCATTCCAAATGGGGCATTGGCTTGTGAAAGTAATGATCCTAACAATGGTCACAATAACCACATTCATGCGATGAATTGCTGCCGTCAGCATATGAGGCATTGGCGCTGGCATCGGGTAAGGGGAAATATTGGATACTGGCACTTTGATCGAAATTGTAATCAGGATCGAGAGCATTACGCCAATAACAACCACAATGACGAGAATCACAATCACTCAAACAATCGGTAAATGATTTTTTGAATGACTTATATGGGCGCCTGTTGAGGGCGTCCATATTGGTTTTCAAATAAAGTATTTATAACTTTTTGCGCTAAGAGCCTGCTCAAAATCTCATGTCGAGCTGAAATTTTCATAATTTCAAGCGAAAATTTTTGAAATTGAGGAAGAATATCAAGATACTTTGACGAAATTTCAACAATTTGCAGCCGAAATTATGAGATTTCAGCCGATAAGCCCGTTTTTTCTTATACTGGCGGTGAGATTTTGAACAGGCTTTAAGATAATTTTAGCGCTTTTTATGTA
>MNYC01000034.1 GCA_001872945.1 bacterium CG2_30_37_16 | reverse complement strand
TTTGTTTATGGTCGGCCCAATCTTCCCAAAGTTCTTCCTTGACCCCAGAGTCTCTTCTTTGGTTCTGAAAGACATGCTTACAGTTATTACAGCGGTATCGTTTTTTACCTCGTTTATGCCCATCATTTTTAGTACTATCAGAACCACATTTCGGGCATTTTTTTTGTCATTTTTATCTTTCAGGTTAAAAATATGCGAGTTTTAGGCTTCATAATAACAAAAGGTGGCTGTTTTAGCCACCCAAAAATGTTCATTAGACCGAAAACATTTTAAGAGGGATAAGACAAAAGTTAAGAAGAGGAGAATTACCAGCAAAAGTTCCTTTAGGATATTTTAACGAGCCAAGACTACGAACCATTGAACCAGATAAAGCGACTTTTAAGAAAATGAAAAGTTGTTTGGAATCTTTTGCGATAGGAGAATATACCATTACCAAATTACAAGGTAAAATGTTTTCTCTGGGCATTACTTCTAAAGATGGAAAACCCATCCATTTATCTTCCATCCAATCAATGCTCACTAATCCTTTTTACTACGGCTAATTCAAATACCGAGGAGGGCTTTTTGAAGGTTCACATAAACCCATGATCTCCAAGAAACTTTTTGACCAAATCCAAGAAGCCTTAACGACTAACGGCAAACCTAGAAAGAATAAAAAGCAACAACCAAAAGCTTTTGAGTTTCTAAACTTTGCAGTTTGCGGTGAATGCGGTTATTCAATCACTGCCGAACGGCATATTAAGAGAAGTGGCCTTAAATTCGTTTACTATCGTTGTACTCATAAAAGCAAAGTTAAGAAATGTTCAGAAAAGAGCTTTTTAAGAGAAGAGGAACTAAAGAAACAAGTAAAAGTTATTTGTCAAAAAGTTTCTTTGCCCGATGTCTGGAAAGATAGATTCTTAAAAAGGGTTAGTGAATGGGAGAAGGAAAATAACCAAACCAATAGTATTTTTGCTCAAAATCTAAAAGATGAGCTTTCTTCCCTTAAAACAAAAATAGACCGGCTAACTGACGGCTATTTGGAGGGTGGCTTTGAACTTTCCGAGTTTCAAGAAAAGAAGAACAAACTGATGCAAGAAAAGAAAGACTTGGAAGAAAGATTATCCAAACTTGAGCAAAAAGGCAATAAGCCGCTCGAACTCACTAGAAACTGGGTTTTAGAAGCAAGTGAAGCTCAAAATCTTGCTGAAAAAGAAAATTTCCTCCAGATGAGGAATTTCCTTAAAACTATCGGCTCGAACCGCTTCCTGAGGGCTAAAAAACTGGAAATAGAGTTTCAAAATCCCTGGGAATTTCTCTTTAAAATGCCGGAAAAAGCCCGAATTGAAAGTAAAGAAAGCAAAGATAAAATATATAATTCTTGGCAAAATTCATTATGGTGGACCTGATCGGGTTCGAACCGACGACCTCCTCCATGCCATGGAGGCGCGCTACCAGCTGCGCCACAGGCCCAAAATCTTTTTTTAAAATAACAAGGGATTGCTTCGTTCGGCAACTACCCAGACTCGCAATAACAAACAAAATTATAGCATAAATACAGGTCTTTTTAAATATGTAAAGCCAGGGACCCACATGCACTTTTTAAATCCCTTCGTAAAAAAACCTATTTCTCGTCTTCCTGAACTTGTTTCAGGATCCCATCCGTTCTGGATTCCCGCCTTCGCTCATCGAGTCTGAGCTGAGGGCTCATCCCTCAGAGTCGAAGACGGGAATGACAAAGAAGGGGAGGAACAACAGTTCTTGGACAGTCTCAAATATTAAATGGACTATTCTTTTGTTAGCTGGCCTGCCCTGAGCTTGTCGAAAGGTTATCTGTTAACTTTTCTGTTCCTATTCCTAGTTCGTCTTTACTAATGGTTTAAACTTGAATTTATCGCCTTCCCGCAGAATTGCGACTGTGTCCCATTCTATTATCTCACCCTTTAAAACGGCGGAGGCTAACGGATCTTCTATTAAATCCTGAATTGTTCTCCTTAAGGGTCTTGCGCCGTTATCAATGTCGAAACCTTTTTCAACCAATAATTCCTTCGCCTCTTTGTCAACTTTTAAGATTATGTGCTGTTCTTCCAGCCTCTCGTTTAGCAAGCTAAGCTGAAGATCCACAATTTTTCTAATATCATCTTTTGATAAGGCCCTAAAAGCGATAACCTGATCAACTCTGTTTAAAAATTCCGGCCTGAAAGACTTTTTTAGTTCACCGAAAACGTTGGACTTTATTTCTTTCTGCTTGTTTTCCATAAATGACTCGTGCTCTTTATTCTTAAGATCAAAACCCATATTGCCGGAAGAATATAAGTTTTTTGCGCCGATATTTGAGGTCATAATAATAATTGTATTTCTGAAATCCACCCTTAAACCTTTGGCATCGGACAAATAACCGTCCTCTAAAATCTGCAGCAACATGTTAAAGACTTCCGGATGCGCTTTTTCAACTTCATCAAATAAAATGACGCTATAAGGGTTACGTCTTACTTTTTCGGTTAACTGACCGCCTTCATCATAACCAACATATCCGGCCGGAGCCCCAACTAGTCTTGAAGCATTATGACGCTCCATAAATTCAGACATGTCAATTTTTATCAGGTTTTCAGCGGAACCAAACATTTCCTTGGCTAAAACCTTGGCGAGTTCCGTTTTACCAACACCGGTGGGACCAAGAAAAATAAACGAACCAATTGGACGCTTAGAATCGGAAACACCGGTTCTTGACCTTCTAATGGCCGAGGAAACTAATGTTACCGCTTCATCTTGACCAACTATATTTTGCTTTAACTGTTCTTCTAATTTCAAGAGGTTTTCAGATTCGCTCTTAACCAGCCGTTTTAGCGGAACACCGGTAATTTGAGAAACAACTTCGGCAATATCTTCCTTGGAAACCACCAAAACATTGCCCGAAACCCCTTCCCTCTTTTCCACTTCAGCAATTTTATTTTCCAGATTTATTTGCTTTGCTTGAAGACGTCCGGCATAGTCATAAGCCTGATTGGCAACCGCCAACTCTTTTTCTTCTACAGTCAAAGCTAATTCTTTCCTTAAGTTTGTAAGTTCTTTGGAAATATTGCCCTTTTTAATCCTGACATCTGCTGCCGCTTCGTCAATAAGGTCAATGGCCTTATCCGGCATATGGCGGTCGTTAATGTATCTTTTTGATAATTTTGCCGCCTGAATTAAAGCTTCATCTTCAATAACTACATTATGAAACTGCTCATATTTAGCTCTAATTCCTCTTAAAATATCTTTAGTTTCATCCAAAGAAGGCTCCATTACCATTATTGGCTGAAAACGTCTTTCTAGGGCCGGATCTTTTTCAATATATTTTCGATATTCATCTAGGGTGGTTGCGCCAATTACCTGAATTTCCCCTCTTGATAGTGCCGGTTTTAAGATATTGGCCGCATCTAAAGCACCTTCTGCCGCTCCAGCTCCGACTACAGTGTGAAGCTCATCTATAAAGACAATTAAATCGCGATCGCCTTTAATTTCGTCGATTATCTTTTTTAACCGTTCTTCAAATTCACCCCTGTACTTGGTACCGGCAATTATAGAAGCTAGGTCCAGCATAAAGATTTTCTTGTTTTCCAAAAATTCAGGAACATCTTCGGCGGTAATTCGCTGCGCAAGGCCTTCTACTATGGCAGTTTTGCCCACACCTGCTTCACCAATTAAAACCGGATTATTTTTAGTTCTCCGATTTATAATTGAAACTAACCGAGAAATTTCCTTTGTTCGTCCAATAACCGGATCCAGCTTTCCATCTTTGGCCAGACCGGTAAGATCAATACTATATTGACTAATTAATTGATGCTTGCCCTTTTTTCTGGCTCCCTGCTGGTTATCCGACACATAATACGGCGAATTTTGAAAATAGTCTTCAACTTCCGCTTTAATTTGTACGACATCAGCTTTTAAAGCCTTTAAAACCAGGCTTGCCTTGGAATTTTGCTGGGATACAAGACCATACAAAATATGCTCGGAACCAACAAAATTCTGACCAAATTCTCTGGCAATATAATAAGAAAGCTCCATGCTTTTTTTTAAAGCTTCACTTAAACCTTTTTGAGTTTGAACTTTTGCCGAACTATCTTCTGCCGGTGATTTGGTGAAGCTAACAAGCGGGCTCACCTTTTCGTAAGTTACGTCAAAGTCCTCTAAAATTTCGTGCGCCAAAGAGTCTTTGTTAGACAAAAGACCAAGCAAACAATGTTCGGTCCCAATATATGAAGCACCCGAATTCTTTGCAATATCCTGTGCACTAATTAAACACCTTTTTGCGTTCTCGCTTAAACGATTTAAATAATCGTCCATTATTACCCCCTGGTTAATAATAACTTTTTTATTTTTGTTTTTTATAAATTAATTTTATGACTCTTTTGACGGAGAAGCTAGGACGTCTTCTAAACTTTCCTCTGTCTTCTCCTCTGCCGGAACTTCTTCAACTTCACATGCTTCGACAACTTCGGCCTCTTCCGGCGCTTTTTCCTGCACTTCTTCAATTACAGTTTCTTCCGACGTTTCTGAAGATTTTTGAACTTCCTCTACACCAGACGTTTCGTCCTGCCCCTGATTTTCAAGATTTTTGATAATTTCATCTTCTATATCGCGCTTTGCCTGAGGTTTATCTTCTACAGCTACGGCAGTTGCTTCAATCCCATAGTCGTCAGTACCCAAAATATCGATGTTCCAACCAGTTAGCTTGGCGGCAAGACGAACGTTTTGACCCTGTTTACCAATAGCTAGTGACAGCTGATCGTCAGGCACTTTAACCTTGGCTCTTTTTTCCGCCTCATTAACCATTACTTCTGAAACCTTCGAAGGAGAAAGGGCATTGGATACATAAGTTTTAGCATCTTCATTCCATAAAATAACATCAATTTTTTCGTCGCCAATTTCGGCCATTACAGATTGAACTCTAATTCCACGCTGTCCAACCAACGAACCTACCGGATCTACGCCTGAAGCTTCGGAGAAAACAGCAATTTTACTTCTTTGACCGGCTTCTCTGGCGATGGATTTTATCTCCACGGTTCCGGCCACAATTTCCGGTACTTCCAGTTCGAAAAGTTTTTTAACCATGCCCGGATGAGATCTGGAAAGCAAAATCTGCGGTCCCTTAGAACTTTGATCAACCTTGACTATAAAAACTTTAAGACGCTGGCCGTTATAGTATCTCTCTCCCTGAACTTGTTCTTGCGGAAAAATAACTCCGGTAGCTCGTCCTAAATCTACAAAAATATTGCTGCCTTCTATTCGCTGAACGATACCGTTTAAAAGATCGCCTTCTTTTTCTTTATACTCCGAAAAGATAATATCTCGCTCAGCTTCACGGATTCTCTGAATAATAACTTGCTTGGCCGTTTGTGCGGCAATTCGCCCAAAATCAGACACAAATTCCTGAAATTCAATTGTGTCGCCAATTTTGGCCCCTTTTTTTAATTTTACCGCATTATCTAAAGTAAGCTGCAAATGAGGATTTTCAACCTCTTCCACCACTTCCTTTAATACAAAAATTGTCGGATGACCCGTTTCTTCATCTAACTCAACCCGAACTTCCTGTTCTTTATGACCATAATCTTTTTTGTAAGCCGCCGCTAGTGCTGCCTCAACTGTTTCTAAAACAATCTCTTTCGGAATGTTTTTCTCGGCGCAAATCTGATTAATTGCTGCCATAAATTTCTTGTCTTCCATTTTTCTCCTTACTTGGCCCAAGTGTCTTATTTGACATCAGCCCTAACAGCAAAAGCTGTTTTATACCTATTTAGTTGTTACTTATTTAAAAAAGCCGCGTTTTTAAAACCCGACTACTACAGATAGAGTATAGTTAAACTGAAACAACATGTCAAGTAAATTTTCCTATATTTTTATCCTTCGAAGACAGCATTCCTTATCAAGTTTACCACCTGCCCGTCGCCATCAATGGCTACAACGTCTATTCTGATAGGCCCGGTAAGATTTCTTTCCAAGTAATACTCTTTTGCCATTCTCATTAATTTTAACTGCTTTTTTAAGTCCACCGCATCTGCGGCCGAACCAAATTTGCTGCTTTTTCGCCACTTAACTTCTACAATACAAACCGTTCTGCCCTCTCTGGCCACAATATCTATTTCCCCAAATCGACTTCGAAAATTCCGTTCTAAAATCTCATAACCTTCTTTTTTTAAGAAGTTGACAGCTAAGTCTTCTCCAGAGTCACCAATTTTTTTAGTATTAATCTTCATTTTCCTCCATCATAACCGAGACAGGCCAGAAAGAAAGACGGTGAATTTCGGTCCAGCCATATTCCGTAATTGCCTCTAAATGTTTTTTGGTTAAATAGCCTTTGTTGGTATGAAAATGATATTCCGGATATTTTTGCGCCTGCTTATCCATCAACTCATCCCTATAAACTTTAGCCAAAATTGACGAGCAGGCAATTGAATAAACTTTAGCGTCTCCATGAGTTATAGACTCGCTTTTTATGCCAAGATCCGGAATCTTAAAAAAATCAATTAGCACAAAATCCGGTTTAATTTCTAGTTTGCTTACTGCCAGTTTTAAAACCGAACGGTTTGACTGCGAAATTCCCTCTTTATCAATTGTAAAATTAGAAACTTCAGCTATAGACCAGCAAAGTGAATTCTCAATAATTTTTTCTCTTAGTTCCAGTCGTTTCTTTGGAGACAACAATTTAGAATCATTAATGCCCATGATTTCCGGTTTGTTCAGGTTCATAATTACGGCTGCCGACACAATTGGCCCCGCCACCGGACCCCGTCCAACCTCATCAACACCGGCTATAAACTTGTAGCCTTGTAAAGTAAATTCTTTTTCCCTCGATAAATCTAATATCATTTATAAAACATAACTTAATTTTGGGTAAAATAAAAGTGAGACTTAAAGTCTCACTGATTTTAATGGAGAAATTTTCAAAAGTTTAGCTTCTAAAAACCTCGTCTTTTATCCCAAAGGTTAAACGAAATGCACATGAACTGCGCAAATAGCAAGGGTAGATATAATACCGAAAGATAAACTAACAATCCATAATGGCATAGAATTCAAGCTTATTTGTTCTGCAAACTGACTGATTAACTTGCCGGCCTTGACAAAGAGAAACAGCCCCACAAACCAGGCATAAATAACAAAAGATACTATTATTATACTTCCTAGAAAACCATTGGCAGTTCTAGCCACAAACAAGCCGGTGTTCAATAAGACAAATGTGCCTAGCGATGCAACAACCATTAAAATTATGGTCATAACGATCTTATCCTTAGTGATTGCAGATATAATACACATCAAAACAATGGTTATTATTCCGGCCAACAAGCTAGCTAAATTGATGTTAGTTAAACCCGTTTTTATTAGCCCTGCCGAAAAGACGAAATTGCTCGCCGCTACTAATAGAGTAAATAATACGCCTGACACCAATAGCTTTTTCATTAACCCTCTCCTTTTTATCAAGGTACATTTGAGGCTGATTTTAGCATATTTCCCCAATTTTAGCAACCAAAATGAAAAACCCCCTCACTTTTTAAAAATAGATAACGCCCATGTCTGTCATTCCCGACTTGATCGGGAATCCAGTGGCTCGTTACAATGCTATTCCTTCTGGATTCCGGCTCGGAGGCCGGAATGACAAAGAAATGAAGGTAGCAACCAAAAAACCGCCCTTATACAACTAGAGGCGGTTTTTTATAGTATCAATTTATTTTTTGTCTTCTTCTTCGGTTTTTTCTTTTAGCTCTTCTTCAATTGCTTCTTCTTCGGCTACTTCTGCCGTATCTTCGGAAGTTTCTGAATCCTCTTTTTCGCTAACTTCTTCTGTGTCATCTTCTTTAGCTTCAACGAATCCTTCTTCGTTTGAAACTTCAGTTTTTACTTCTTCTGTTTCAACTACTTCCTCTATCTCTTCCGATTTTGCCAATTCTTCAGGTTTTAATTCTCTTTCCTCAACATTTACGGCTAATTTGTCAAACTGTTGTTCTTTCATTCTGGCAGCTTTGCCTCTTAGGCCTCTTAAGTATCCAAGATAAGCTCGTCTAACTTTTGCCCTTCTTAAAACTTCAATTTTAACAATATTCGGCGAATGAAGCGGATAAGTTCTTTCCACGCCAACACCGGAAGCAATTTTTCTTACCGTAAAAGTGGCGCTTGTTCCCTTGCCGCCTCTAATTCTTATAACAACACCTTCAAAAATCTGAATTCTTTCCTTACTTCCTTCTCTAACTTTTTGATGCACCCGAACTGTGTCACCGGATTTTAAATCGGGAATATTTTTTAAGTGTTTCTTTTCTACAATAGAAATCAAGTTCATGTTTGGTCCTTTTTGTGCTTAAAATCAGGTATTAGTTTACCCAAAAATTAAAGGAAAGTCAAGGATAAGTTTGAAATAAAGTCTAGATCGTGGTATAATCGCCCAGAAATTGGCCCTTTGACAAGGAGGAAAAAATGATGATTATATGCAACTTCAGTTCGCCTGAGTATTATTTGTGGTCATATATCAGCATTGCCATCTGGACCCTTTGTATATTTTCAGCAATAGCAGCCTTTATTTTTAGAAGAATTAAAAAGATTCCATCCAACAAATCTATAAGAACCTGTTCAAAATCTTCTCAGTAGCAAAACCACAAAAGCTAGCAACACCATCTGCAGACTGGTATTGAGTTTTCTTAACTTGAGACCTTGAGACAGTGAAGTGCTCCATTTCTTAGTCATAGATATTGCTCCTGCTCGATCAGTGATGTTAGCCGTAGTGATATAGATAGCATGCGGCAAGCCATTTGTGTCTACACCAATATGACGTTTAATCCCAGAGATTTTCTTGCCAGCATCATAACCCTTTTCTTGAGCCGTATCAGTATTCTTGACACTTTGAGCATCAATTATGCATAAACTTGTTTTCTCTGTCCGACCATTGCTTTGTCGGACCTCGCCAACTAATTTTTTTTAAGATTTCCTGTAATATACTCGGGTCACCATCTTTTTCCTCATCCCATATTTGAAAGTAGGAATGTACGGATCGCCATTTAGGGAAATCACTGGGAAGCATGCGCCACTGGCAACTGCTTTTTAACATGTATAATACCCCACAGAATATATCGTAGAGATCATATTTTCTTGGTCTTGTAGTTTTACGTGCTGCTTTAAGCATGGGTTCTATTTTGGCAAATTGTTCGCGAGTTATATCGCTTGGATATACCTTCCTAGCTGTTGTTACTTCCGTAACCCCTCCTATATTAATTACATATAGGATACATTAACGGAAAGATTTTGAACAGGTTCTAAGTTTTGATGTTATCGCTCTTATCTTTATCATAGCAATGACGATAATGCTACTATGGAAAATAGACATTGAAGGAAAAATAATTATTGCTAAAGACCGGAAAGAGAAATTAAAGTTTGAAAGAACATTAAAGGAAAAATTCGGCAAGGAAATAAAGTACCAAGATCTAACAATGGATTATATCGAAATTATTTATCCGAATGGTAAAAAAATCTTGTACTCTCCCGTTACAAAGGAAGTTTTTGAGAAGAAATAAAATGGGCCGGACAAAATAATTCGGATATTTGGAGGGAATTAAATGAAATTTACACCTTTCTTCAATTTCAGCTCGTCAGAATACTTTTTATGGTCGTATATTAATATTAGCATCTGGATAATCGGCTCGATATCAATTCTAATCGCTTATATTATTGAGAAAAAGAGAAAGATAGAGCGCGGCAAATACATGTGCATTCCCTGTCTTATTCTTACAGTTGCATTAATATGCACTTTAATTTGGGAAATGAACATAGACAATAAAAAGATGAAAGATTCAATTAATAAATGGGCTACAAAAAAGGCCGGAAATAACGTGAAATATTCCGAATTTGATGGATATAAATTACAGAAGCTTATTTATCCGGACGGAAGAACAGCAATTTATGACCCATGGACAGATACGCTTTACATAGAAAAAAAAGATAATTGAAACTTAATCGGGCGCTTATGCGCCCATTTTTTATACTTTCTATTCTAAAATATACAACGAATCTCTGATCGCGAATAATGTAATGCAGTATTTGCAACAATTGACAAATATTTATAGCAACAAAAGATTTAAATCTTTTGCCACTTTTTGGAAAGTGGCGGAAAACTTTCGGCTGTCCTCGCCAAAGAGTCGGCAGCAGCATCCACTCTTTCATAAAAAAATTGCCGCTCCTAAAGTAGCGCCCTCACGACCATACGGTCTCCGGGAGGAATTTTTTTAAGATAGTCGTTGATTTCTGCCTTGCTTTGGCTGTGGAGGCCGAGAAAAGAATATGTTAAACTAAGTTTCTCTTTTCCGGCTGTAGCGCAAAAAAGGAAAAATGGATTACGACTGTCCTCCAGGCGGAAGCAAGCTCGGTGTGGCAAATCAATAAGTCTAAATAAAAAAACCGGCAAGTTAGTTGTTAAACTTGTCGGTTAAAGTGATTATTCGCACGGAAAGAAATGTTCCATTCTTAGGCAAATTATATGGGCATGAGTATAAATTTACCAATTCGATCCTCTTAAATCCCTTCTTTTATCAGCTCGCATGCCACACCAAATACTTTATGGAAAGCGTTCGGCCTTTTATGCAAATCGAATAACGGCATTCCATATCTACTTTTTGCCACTTTCATCACCCCTTATTTACGGAAATAATATTTTTCACCGCAAAAATTCTTTTTTTTGGTAAAACCTTCCTTAGTCTTAAGATACTCTTCTCTGTTAATACGGCCGTATTCCAATTTCATATCCCAAAATCCGGCCAGCTCTATTGCAAATTTATCATGAAGGAAAAATGCAATTATATAAAATAGCATTGAGCCAACAGCGACGATTATCTTAAGAACGATAATTCCAAAATCTCCGTATGCGATGTATGTGTCGGGTTCCAATAAAAAATATAAGAAGAGAAAAAAAACCACAAGAATTCGAGAATAGTCAACCCATGTTTTAAATTTATTCATTCTTTTTTTTCGAAGTTCCAAAATCCTATCGACTGCTTCTGGACTCATTTCATCTTCGATCAACCTAAACTACCCCCTTTATTGTCAAAGTACAATTTTGTGCCCAGTTTAAAGCACAAGCGCTATAAAGTCAACTTAAGATTCTTTTTTTGTATCCTCAGATACTTTGGCTTTTTTATTTTTATTTAGATTAGTTTTTTTAAAAACAAACACGCCACCAATCGCTAGTCCAAGCAAAATTACAGCAAAAGAACCGAGAACGATAGGTGATTTATAGAATGGTTTATTTGCCGTTTGGACCACATTAGTTTCTTTAGCCACAATTGAAAATTTTATTGAATCAGTTTTTTCAACAAATTTATTATTCTGGGAAGTATCAATAATTGTCAACTCCAGTGAATGCGCACCAATCCCTAAATCTCTGGTTAACTCATAAGACCAATCTCCGTTTTTATCTGAATAGGTTTCTGCCTCAAAAGGGTTTGAATGAAATATTAATATAACTTTTTTTGATGGATAGGTTTTTCCTCTAAAAACGATTTTTTCGCCCTGTTTTATTGTCTGCGTTAAATCTTTATCACCTTCATATTCCTTATTCCCAAACTTAATTCCCAATATTTTCGTGGTGATGATTTTTTCGGGTGTAGGGGTTGGGGTGCGGGTTGGGGTGGGAGTGGGCGTCGGGGTAGGAGTGATAGAATGATTACCGGTATTTGTATTTGATACCGGAGCTGAAGGCGTTGAAGTTGGTCTTGGAGTAAAAGTTACATAACTAGATGTGCCTTGGCAAGCATCACCTTCAACTAATTTCCATGTGTTAGTATTGCCATAATCATATTGCCAAACTCCTAACTTGAAGGTAAGATTTTTTCTTTCAGCTACCGTGGATTTAATATAAATATAGTCATAGATTTCACTACCATAATCATTGTATTGTCCACTAGTTTCTTCCCTTAAAAAATATGCTTTGGCTTGTGTTGTAGTAATTGTATTCCCGGAACCTGATACAGTCATAATGGCATAGTTGGATTCCGGTGGTGATCCATAAGAGGATAAAGTTGTGCCGTTTATAAAATTTTTATCAGGCATTTTACCGCCAATATGATAAGTAAATTTCATCTGTAATCTTATTGTATCCGACCCATTGGCAACTGCGGTTGCTTTATCCGCATAAATATGACAACCCGTTTCATTATTGGGCAAAGATATTAACTGATCCGCCCTTGCAACTTGAGGACTAAAAAACATTCCAAATACAAATAATATTGTTAATACTACTTTTCTCATCATTTTTTCTCCTATTTATTTTTGTTTCTTAACTTATTATAAAAAAAATCTGCTTTAGTAAAGCTTTTAAAGACTAGCTGTATTATTTACTTTTTAAAGTGCATTTGACTGCCAAATACTAACACGCAAAAAACATTTAGTCAAAAAACGACACACTTTATGTCTCAAAAAGCGTCATTCTGAATTTATTTCAGAATCCCTTCCGTTCTGGATTCTCGCCTCCGCTCCTCGAGTCTGGTTCCGCTGAGTCACCACGAGGTGAGCGACCTCGGAGTCGATGACGGGAATGACAACTAAGGATTGAGGGCAGTTAAGAAAAAATATTTGACAAATATTTAATTATGTGCTATAATTTATCCTGATTTAAGAAATCAACCTTTGACAACTGAAAACTGACTTAAGGAGTGGTGTGTATGTAAGTTAACTGGCAAGCCCAAAAATTTCATATAGAAAGCACCTTCGTTTCAAGTTACAAGTAAGTTTTTTGTTTCGCAACCATGAAAATCAAGCCCCAAGGAGGCTGAAATAACATGAAAAGGCTAGACAAATACTGACGACGTTAACATAAAAAAATGTTTTCTCCAAAAATGGAGAAAAATTGTTGAAACACCCTTAATAAATGAGACCTTAGGGCTGTGAGTACAGCTCTGTAAAAATCGGGTGAAACCCGTACCCATGGATAGAAGAAATGATAATGACGGACGCCACTATTGGCACCGACAGCATTTCCTATCATAACAGGGATCTTTTTTTATTTCGAATTTCCCAAAAACCCATTCATCTACCTAATTATCCCGCCGCCCAAAACCTTATCGCCTTCATAAAATACTATGGACTGTCCGGGAGTAATTGCCCTAACCGGCCGGTCAAATTTAAAAGCTACTTTTTCGCCCTCAATTTTTCCTTCTCCCGAAATTTCCTGCATATTGTAACGGATCTTGGCTTTTGCCTTAAAAGTTTTTTTAGTTTCAAAAAGCCAATTCAGATTTCCGGCTTCAACTTCGACTTTTTCCAAATCTTTTTCATAACCAACCGTAATAGAATTTTCGACCACATCTATTCTTATCACATATTTTGGTTCTCCTCCTGAAACATCAATTCCCTTTCTTTGTCCGATTGTATAAAAAGGCAGGCCCTTATGCATGCCAATTTCTTTTCCATAAGTATCCAATATAGGTCCGGATATAATATGAACTTTATCTAAATGCTTTTTTAAATAAGATGGATAATCATTATCCGGTATAAAACAAATTTCCTGAGATTCCGGCTTTTTGGCCGCAACTAAATTTTCCTTTACAGCAATTGCTCTTACTTCATCTTTGGTTAAGTCTCCAACCGGAAACATAATTTTTGATAAATATTCTTTTTTGATACCATACAAAAAATATGACTGATCTTTTTTTTCGTCTTTACCCTTACATAGATTTCCATCAACAATCCTTGCATAATGTCCGGTCGCTAGATAGTCAGCCTTAAAATTATCAATTTGCTGTAATAAATAGCCGAATTTTATCGTCCGGTTGCATTTGACGCACGGATTGGGCGTGTGGCCGCTTTCATATTCTTTAACAAAATCCTTGATTACCTCTTCTTCAAATTCTTTTAAAAAGTTAATTTCTTGATGCCCGATGCCAATTTGATCGGCCACTTTCTTTGCTTCTTCGACTATGCCGTTATTGCAACCCTCAAGCGAAAAAAGACGCATTGTAACACCAATCACGTCATGTCCATCTTGCTTTAACAAAAAAGCTGCTACGGAAGAATCTACTCCTCCAGACATTGCTACAATTACTTTAGCCAAGAACTACCTCACCAACCTTTAGCCTTTTAGATATTAAACCAATGGCTTTATTAAAATCTTTCTTTCTTACTGCTCCGCCGGCTCTTTTTTCATGACCTCCGCCAAAACCTTCAAAAAGCAAGGCACAGTTTACGGGGCCCTCAGACATGGCCCTTATTTCTATCCGCTCTTTAAATATTTGATAACAAATTACAATTTTATTGTCATCCAATATGCTACCGATAGTTTTTGAAAGCATTTTTATTATGGCTGTTTTAGACGAACTTTTAACCTCAACAAAAACGACTTCATTTTTAGATAGCAATTTATCGATTTGAGTAATATTTACTTTTATTTCCTCTTTTATTTTTTCATAAGACTGGGTCAAGCTTCCGCCGCCAAGTAAGATTTTGTATAGATCATTAATTGACCTTGCTTGTAAAATCAGAGTAATAAGTTCATTCATAATATTATTATCTTCCTTTGCCATGGCGAGGTAAGAAATGGCGTCCGACAACTCATCAGCTTTTTTTCTTTCTTCTACTGAAAAGCAATGATATTCTGGCCAATTTTTAATTACGTTATCACCCAATATCCCAATTAGGGCTAGCCACTTAACTTGGCTTACCGTAAGTAAATCATCTACTATTTTTGAGCAGGAATATTTCATCGATTTTTTACCTTCTAGTTCGGGGTTTATAAAAAGTTCGTCCGGCCAATCTTCTCGGCCTTTTATAAAAAGATGATGATCTACGGTAATTATTCTTGCCAACTTTACAAGCTGCAAGTGCTGATCTAAGTTGGCAGAATGATAGTCTAAATTTAATATTAAATCCGGCTTAAATTTATTAATCCTTTTTAAATCCTTTGGCCTATAGTCTCTATTCGGAGTATCAACCGCAACCAATAGAAAGTTTTTCCTTTTAGTCGAATGCATAACCATTGCCATAGAAGCAATACCATCAGCATCCGGATGAAAACCAATAACTATTCTATTTGCTTTTTCAATAGCAATTTTAAAACTATTCATATTTACCTGTCAGTTCTATATAAATTATTCGATATGCTTCCTGTAATGTTAGCTCAATACTGGCCGGACTCTGCCACCACCTGCTTCTTCTCCAAGTGGAATCGACCGCTGAATGGTTAATAATTGTATACCGCGAGCCAAAAACGTTATCGAAAGTCACCTGTGCTCTTTTTTGATGATAAGGTGATGTCACCAAAATAAAGTCCTTAATATTTTTTTTATCAATAATGGTTTTCACATTTTTAGCATTTTGATAGGTATTTTTGGATGTTTCATCAATCATTATTTTTGAAGAATCAATACCTGCTTCAACCGCCATACTTTTCATAACACTGGCATTAGAAATTGGACCCTTTTCGGCCGCTCCGGAAAAAATAAGATAATTTGAAAGACCATCTTTAAAAAGTTTAATTCCCTCATCTGTACGCGCTTTAGTTTCACCTCCAGAGACAACAACAATGGCATCCGCTTTTTTTATTTGATCCTGCGGAGATAACCAAAAACCTAAAATTACAATTAAACCGGCTACAGACATTGGCACCAACAATATTAATAATAATAAAACAAATTTTCTTACTTTTTTCACTTTTTCCTTTAAAATTCCCATCAATCAGTAAATTCCTGGGAAAACATTTTACCATACGGACCGGCATCTATACATCCAATCCCTATTTTACCAAAATTTGGATCTAAAATATTTGCTTTGTGGCCCTCGCTATTCATAAGTCCTTCATGAGCCAAATCCACGGTGGGAGCCAGAGCCAAATTTTCACCGCCATATTCATAGTTTATACTGGCCGCTTCCATTCGGTCAAATGGATCTTTGTTTTCCAGATTTATATGCGCGAAATAACCCTTTGCGAACATGTCCCTAGAATGCGCCCTTGCCAAATGCCTTAAACTATTTTCCATTACCACCGGCTTAATTCCCCTCGATGTCCTCTCTTCATTTAAAAGTCTAAACATTTCCTCCTCCGAAGCGGCATCCACCGTAACCGTTGTGGTCTTAAAATTTAATTCTATCCTTTCGTTTTCTTTTGGCTTGACCATGAAATATGCCAGCGAGTCTTTAATTGCCCGACCAAAAAGTTTCTGGACATCTTGCTCATAAACACTGGTTTTGGCCACTATTTTGCTGGCGATTTTAGAATTTAAAACCTTTGACTTTATTGATCCTTGAACCGGTAAATAAGCAATTAGAGTCAAAATTACCGCAATCATAATGACGCCCTTACCAAGAGAAGCAAAAATACCGGCAATCCTATTTATTCCAGAATCGGTTATTTTTCGATTAAATTTCTTATAGAAAAAATGTGCCCCAATCAGATAAATGGCGTCAAAAACTATCCAAATAACAAAAAACGATAACAAGTTAACGACAGATAAAGGCATTTTGGTGAAAATTTTCGAAAGAACAGTAGAGAACGACGGATACAAGGTGAAAGAAATTGCCAGTGAAAAAAAGAAGCCAATAAGCTCTATAGCAACTCTAATAAAACCATAATAGTAACCAAGAAACATGTAGAAAATCAGAACTATAAAGATAATTATGTCGACGATGTTCATAAGCTATAATTTACCAAAAAAAATCCTCCTAGTTCAACGGTTAACCTACTAAATGCGATAACTCAAATATCACTAAAAATCCCAAAAGTAAAAACATGGTTACTCTTCTACCGCCTTCATCTAAAGCTTCAGGAATAAGGGTTTCGGAGACCATGGCTAAAATTGACCCGGCTGCAAGCGACAAGGAAAGACTTATAACCAAGGGGGATGCATTTTGAAATTTAGCATATCCGAACACCGCAGAAATTGCACAAGCTGCAGTAATTAAAGTCCATAAAGAGAACATAAATTTTTGACTTTTTTCCGCATTCTTAAGTCCATGCACTCCCGAAATTCCTTCCGGAATATTATTTAAAAGTACTGCTATAAGCATTATTAGTCCTAGCCCTTTATTTTGGGCAACCCCAATACCAATGACAATCGCTTCGGGAATACCATCTAAAAGCGCTCCCAATGCAATGGCCTTATCGTTTGCCAGAGCTTTTGCTCTCATTGATTTCTTGTGTTTTCTATGAGCTCCCCCTAAAATATCAACAATATAGTCTAAAAGAACAAAGGCCGCACCCCCAACAATGAACCCCAGTGTCACAATATGGAAAGCGCCATTAGCTCTTTTGTAAGCTTCTTCCATCAACTCGCAGGCCAAAGTCGCAATTAATACACCACTACCAAAAGCCATAATACAAGCATTGGTAATTTTTTTAAAATTAAAATGAATACCAAGATAAGCACCAATAAATAAACCGGAGCTTGCTATTAAACCATAGATAAAGCTCGTAAACATACTTATATTGTAACTGAAGTCCTGTACTTAAACCAGAAGTTTTATAAGCTAAATACTAATTTATAATTTGTTTAGAATTTAGTCCACCTTGGCAACGAGACAGGCCAGTCTTGGCGCCTAGACAGGCCTGACACCAGTCGAGACAGGTGCTTAGGGTTTAGAATTTCTTTTGTTCTCATATTCACTGATGGCCTTATGAAGCGCATCGGCGGCTAGATTTGAACAATGTTCTTTAATTGGTGGTAAACCGCCTAGTTCGTTAGAAACGTCTTTTCTGGTTAGTTTTTTTGCTTCTTCTACAGTCATGCCAACCGCCATATCGGTTATCATTGACGAAGTGGCAATGGCGGCTGCACAACCGAAAGTTTTAAATTTAATATCGGTAATAATTTCTTTGCCAGCTTTTTTTTCAACTTTTATATAAAGCTTCATCATATCGCCGCAAACCGGATTGCCAACGCTCCCCACCCCCGAAGCGTCTTCAATAACCCCATAATTATGCGGATTAGTAAAATGATCTATCACTTTTTTATTATATGGCCCAAAGCCCTTATTATTTTGCATAATATTCTTCCTTTCTTATTAATATTACCACTGATTGAAAAAATGATTCTACTCACAAATTCAAAAATCAAGATTCAAATAGCAAAATGATAGAGAAAAAATAAAAAAAGAACCGACTATACATTTACTAAAACATTTTGCATTTTGATTTATTTACAGAGCACTAATCTCTCTTAATTTATCAACTATTTCCGGAAAGACTTCCAAAAAATAATCAATTTCCTCCTTGGTATTTTCCTTACCTAAAGAAATTCGAAGTGACCCATGGATTTTTTCCGGCGGATAATTTAAAGCTTTTAAAACATGACTTGGCTCTAAGGAGCCTGAAGAACAAGCCGATCCGGTAGATACGGCAATGCCTTTAAGGTCAAGATTTATTAGCATGGACTCGCCTTCTATCCGTTCAATTAAGAAACTTGCAATATTTGGCAGTCTAATTTCTGGATGTCCAGTTAAAATAACCCCATCAATTTTTTTTGTTAAATTTTTAATAAGATAATCCCTGACAGACGAAACTTTTTTCCCAATTTCATCCCCGCTCTCCTGAGCATTTTTTAATGCCACTGCAAGCCCAACTATTCCCGGAATATTTTCGGTACCCGCCCTTAAACCGTTTTCGTGTCCGCCGCCGGTGTTTATGGCTTCAACTTTTGTTCCTTTTTTTATGTACAAAAGACCGGTTCCTTTTGGACCATAAAATTTATGCCCCGAAATAGACAGCATATCCACGCCCAATTTTTTGACGTCTAAATCTAAATATCCACCCGCTTGAACAGCATCAGTATGAAAATATATCGGCAATTTACTGCCGTTTTTTTGTCTTTTTCCCTTATATTTTTGAATTATTTTGCTAATTTCAGGAATTGGCTCGATGGTGCCCACTTCGTTATTGGCATACATCACGGAAACTAAAATTGTATTATCCTTAATTTCGCTTTCCAGCTGACTCAAATTGACAAGTCCATTTACATCAACGTCTGTGTAAGTCACCTCAAAACCAAATAATTTTTCAAGCTGTTTAACCGTTTTTAAAATTGCCGGGTGCTCAATTTTGGTTGTAATAATATGAAGCGGTTTTGAAATTAATTTATCTCTAAAAGCTGCTAGGGTCGGACCCTTTACGGCAAGATTATCCGATTCCGTTCCTCCGGAAGTAAAGATAATCTCTAGAGGGTCGCAATTTAAAATATTTGCTATTTCCTGCCTTGACTTATCTAAAGCTTGCCTCGCTTCCTGCCCAAAAGTATGTAAAGAAGAAGCATTACCAAAATGCCTGCTAAAATAAGGCTGCATTTTCTCTAAAACGTCTTTATCTAAAGCCGTAGTGGCAGCATGATCGAAATATATTCTTTTCATTTATGTAGTTCTTTCTTAAAATCTTTTATGCAGCTTTTGCATTCCTCAACATGAACGTCTTCACAACATATTAATTTATTATACGCTTCATAACTAACAAGAACGCCAACCGGTTTTGAATATCTGAGTAACACAAAATCTTCGCCATCATTTAAACCCTGGATTATTCTTGACGTTTCATTTTGTAGTTCATTAATATTTACGAAGTTTTTCATAATAAGTTACCCTAAATGTATCCTTTAATCTAGGGTAACTTTTATCTATAGAAAAGTCAAGGATTTTAAGATTTTATGGCTGGTGGGCTTTCCTTAACGATAGGAAAATGCTTCCAAGACCCAAGAACCAAACACCGAAATTTATAACCCAACTAACAACGGGGATATTTGCCAGAATGACATAAAGTAAAAGACCTACCGTAATAGCCGCGTAATCGGATACTTTTTTGCTGTTTCCAAATCTATTAAATAAGTACTTTCCGGCAGCGAGAGCCACGAAAAGCTTACTTAAAACTACCGTGGTAATATAGGTTAGAAGCAATAGAACTGCAATTGGGATACCGATTAAAGTGATAAATAAGAAGATAATAATTACCGGCACCAAGAAGAAAGCCGCCAGGCCGTACAAGAAGGCTTTACCGGGCTCTTCAAATATAGTTTCGGATACCTTTCTAAAAGGTTTGGAGAACAACCAGTAAATAAATAATCCAAGAATTAAATAGGCAAAAAATCCGTAAATAATAGATGCTATTTTTGCCCCGGGACTAACTGCCTTAGGCTGCACAAGATGCTGAGTAATAGTTCCTTTAATTTGAGCTCCGGGATCGATATCTGCATTTTTGGTAGATTTAATAGCTAAATTACCATTTATAACGGCCCCTTGAGAAACCGTCACAATACCTGAATTAACAACTATATCGCCGTCAACCCAACCTCTAATAAATATGTTGCCGGTAGCTGCCCTCACTCCTCCTGCAACCTTCCCGTCTAAGTTAATGCTACCACCGGCCATTATAACGTCGCCCTTAACATAACCGCCGGATAAAAGAGAGACATCCCCTCCTCCGACTAGCAAATCACCGTCAATCTTACCTGAAATACGGATTTGACCTCCGGCCACTCTTAAATCACCGTTTATATTTCCACTAGTATCGATTTGACCTGAAACCGCACTTACATCCCCATTTACGGTGCCATCAATGGACAGCTTGCCCGTAGCCGCAACCACGTCGCCTTTAACAGTTCCCTTAATATACATTTCGCCGCTTGCAACATAAAGATTGCCACTAACAGTTTCATTTTCTGCCACCAGAACATCTTTTTGCGATACTTTATAGCTTGATGCAAAAACCAAAAGAGGGAGCATCAAAAACAAAGCCGTAATGAGTACAATTGTTTTCTTAAATCTAAACATTATTTGCCTTTCGCTTAACTTACTCTAAGCATATCAAAAGGCCGAGTATTTAAAAAGAACAATTTTAATAATTATTTCCCGTCTAAAAGTATTTTTTCTAATCTTTCTTTGTCAAAACCTATTACAAATTGACCGTCAATTTCGGTAACCGGAACCCCCATTTGACCGGTTTTTTTAACCATTTCCGCCGCAGCTTCACTGTCTTTGGAAATATCGTTATCTTCAAATTTTATCTTTTCTAGAACGAGCCAAGATTTAAGTAAGATACAAAAGGGACATGTTGGAGTAGAATAGACTTTAATATTTTTCATTTTTTTCCTTTCTAGCTTGAAGATATTATTTTTATAACTTTTTTCAATTCTTCTTCCGACAAATGGCTTTGGCATATCTCGCTATGTGCCATTATGGCGATTATATTTTCAACGCCGGATTTTGACGCCTTAAGCTGCTGAACAACTTCGAGGCAATTTCGATTTTCTTCAATCATTTTTCTTATACCTTGAAGTTGGCCCGTCACGTAGTTAATTCTTTTTATAATTTCTTTGCGTTCTTGTCTGATATCTTCCATAAAACACCCCCCTAGAGTGTATCAATTATCTTAATAATTTGTCAAGAGGTTGATTTTATTCTCATTTGAAGCTAAGCTATACTTATGCAAACAGTTACAACAGAAAATTTCACATGGTTAAATATCGAAAATCCCACCGCCAAAGACATTGCTTTTCTAAAGCAAAATTATACTTTTCATGACCTAAACTTGGAAGACTGCCTTTCGGATATCCAGAGGCCTAAAGTTGATGTTCAACCGGATCATATTTTTATTGTCCTGCATTTCCCACGCTATTTTAAGGCTATTAAGAAAATTATAGCTTCTGAAGTTGATATTTTTTTAGGCCAAAACTATATGATTACCCTGCATAGAGGAGATTTAAAACCGTTAAACTATTTTTTTAATCAAATGAAAAAAAATAAAGTCGAGTTGGATAGCTTAGTTAAAAAAGGATCAGCCATGGTCCTATATGAACTAATTTCCCAAATGTTTGAATATTGTTTTCCGGTAATAGACAAAATTAGTGAACATCTAAATACTATTGAATCCGCCATGTTTAAAGAAAGACCATCGTCAATTGTGCCCGAAATTGCCAGAATTAATCAGGAAATTATTACTTTTAGAAAAACTATTGCTCCCGAAAGACGAGTAATTTTAGACCTTGAAGATCGCATCAGGCCATATTCTTCTGCGGGAAATGATTTATATTTTGACGATATGACTGACTTAATCGAAAAAATTTGGGACAACTTAGAAAATTTTAGGGAAGTTTCCGAATCCCTTCAGCGCACACACGATTCTTATATCACTTACAGATTAAACGAAGGTATTAAAATCCTAACCGTGTTTTCGGCTATACTTTTGCCGCTAACCTTAATTACCGGTTATTACGGAATGAATGTCGAAGGATTGCCCATTGCCAGACATCCCTTATCGGCTGAGCTTATTTTTCTTAGCATGCTGGCAATAGTAGGACTACTTTTATATCTGTTCAAGAAAAAAGACATTCTTTAGATACTATAAAATCCACAATATTTGCTCTGGCAGCTATCCGTATAATACTTGTCAATTTTATATTCCCCCGAAACTTTCTTAAATTCATAATATGCCGTCCTCTCAACTATGCTCTCCCGGCCCAATGAATTATCGTAAACCGATCTTTGTTCTTTAACCTTAACCTTAATCTTATTTTCCAAATTTGTTACATCTATGACTTTATAATTAGTCGTATATGATAAAGCACTGCTTGTTACAAAAAGTTGGGGTCCGCCTAAGTTACCCTCCAAATCCTTGCCGGTCGTTAGTAGGGATTTTGTGATTTTATCACTCTCTGAAATGGGCTCGATAAAATTTATGAACATCTTATCAGTTTCTTTTAGCTTGTATACACTTACAAACCCTTCTAAGATATCTGAAAATTCATAACTCGAATCATTTTGCCAATCCGCAGGCGATGGAGTTGGCGTTACCGTAGTACTTAAGCCTTCCTGAATTATCCTTTCCTTATCCGAAATTGTTGGCAATGGAGTGTTCTGGTCAACCGTCTTTTTATTATCTTTCTTAAATAAAATAATACCGATTGCCAGTCCGCCAAATACTGCGACAAATGACAACACAACAATAAACACTTTAAAATGCTTCTTTTTCATACTTGCCCCCTTAATTTTATTCTAAAACTATTTTAACATATTTTTTTACAACTCTTTATTATATAATTAATATATGAACAGGTATGACTTATTTAAATATTTAGTGGACGAGAATGGACCGTTCATAATTGATGCAGTTGACAAAAAATCTGACCCTGTTTTCAGTTTATGCATTGACAAGGTTTCTTTCTCAGACGGTTCCGAAGCTATTAAAGTTAAACAACTAATATATGTAAGACCATACAAGGAAGCAAATGAAAAAACAACACCTATTGTTTTTGCTTACCACTTAAAAAAAGACGGTGATATACTAATTAACCAAAAAGAAGTTGAAAATAATGTGGCTGACTGGCTTTCATCGGAAGATATTAAAGGAGCAATCAGTCATGTTATCTGGGATTTAAATTACCCTTGGAATTATATATATCGTTTTGAAGATAATACTGATAAAATAACCCTCCGTGACAGTACTTTCATAACGTCTGGGAAGGGCAGTAATTTTGTTATTAGACCATATGACGAAAAAGCAAAGCTTTACGATTTATGGCAATGCGCTATTTCCCTCTAACTTTTCCTTAGATTTTGAATTATTTTAATTAATTCTTTTTTATCTAATTGTTGCATCGGTCGTATAGAAACCCATGTTCCATTATAAATAAAGCTAGCTGCCAAACTACCATTTGCCTTCCCAAAATATACGTCTTTACCGTCGATCATTTCATTTTTTAAATCGAGCCAAGAAAGATAGGTTTTTAAATCTATCTCCCTTGTAATTTTACTTTCGGTAAACCAAATTGTATCACTACCCTTTGCCGCAAAAAAAGCAAAATTATCGGGTTGAATTTTTTTAGATTCGGACAGTGATTGACCGCTAACAACAAATCCTTCCGGTAAATATCCCGGCTCATATAGATCAAAAATAACCTTACTTTTATACATCTCAAATTGAGTGTGCGAATAATGACTGCTGTTATTTCTATAAGAAACAAATACGTATGCAACCAAAGCGGCAACTACTATAACCGGAAGAATAATTTCTTTTTTAATTGTTGACGGTTTTTCGCTCATCTAGCCCGTATGATAATTTATTTACTAATATATGTCCAGCTTAATTTTTTAAAAACCAAAAAAATTGACGGCATTTTTGGTGGTCCAACCGGCCACTTCTTCAAGTTTCATTTGTTTTATTTCGGTAATTCGTCTGGCTACTTCTACCACATTAGATGGTTCATTAACATCCCCTCTTTTACCCTGCGGAGACAGGAAGGGCGCGTCCGTTTCGATCATCACGGAAGACAAATCGAAATAACGGATTATTTCTCGGCTATCGTTATTGTTTGGATAAGTGATATTGGCCGTAAAAGAAATCAGCCACCCTTTATTTACAATCTCTTTTGCAACTTCCAAGGAGTAAGAGAAACAATGGAAAACCGCCTTCAGGCTTGAAAATTCATTCATTATTTTTAAGGTGTCTTTAGCCGCATCTCTGGAATGAATTATTACCGGCATATTATTATCCGAGGCGAGTTGAAGTTGACGAATAAATAGCTCTTTTTGCGCTTTTTTTATTTCCATTTCGTTAATTTTAGCGGGCAGACGGAAAAAATCTAAGCCAATCTCACCAATCGCCAACACTTTTTTTTCCGAAAGAAGCTTTTCTATCTCAAAAATTTGCTGATCTATTAATTTGTCGTCGCCAAATAAGTTATCCTCAACTAAAACGTGAGGATGCAAACCTAGAGAGGCATAAATTTGACTATATTTTTCTGCCAAATCAACACTTTTTTTAGACCCGTCTAAACTGGCGCCGACATTAATAATTTTAGTAATTCCGGCTTTTTTGGCATTATCCAGAACTTCATCCGTTCTTTCAGCAAGGCCCGGAAAATCCAAATGCGCATGAGTATCAATGAGCTGAGGCAGCAACTTTTGCCTCCACTTTAGTTAACGGCATAACCGAAATTAAGAAGCTTGCTAGTCCGCCAATTAAAATACCAATGATTAAAGTTAATTCTAAACTAAAATATAAACTAAATATGAAAATTAGCCCGAAGAAGAGAACGCGTGATAAATCGGTGGTAATTTCCATCAAGAAAAGATATTCTAACCGGCTTTCTTCGTCAGCATGAAGATAATATTCGGCAAACCATGGCGACAGAAAAATGGCATGACAAATGCTTCCAAACACATTAAAAAACAAGACATGCGCTGCCGTTTTTGCATACAATCTTAAAAAATATGAAACTCCGGTAAGATAGCTCCCCCTTTTGATATAATTCGGTTTTAATTTTTTATCCGCTTTTTTACCAACCATATATGTTGTAAAAACCCCTGCAAGACTAGCAAGTGAAGCAAGAGCTCCAACCATCTCATAGCTTTTAACAATTAAATAAACAAAAAAAGGCCACATGAATAAACTAACGGAAGCCTCAATGCCGCTACCGGCATAAGAAAGCTGCTGTCTATAAATATCTCTAATTTTCACCCTTTTTAAGACAAAATGATCTTTTACCCACGGTTCACTGGTGCTAAATAAGGGAATAAGAGCAAGTATTAGGCCAATGAGAACTAATAAATAAACATATTGCATGCCGTAACGTTCAGCTATAAGACCGCCAAAAAAAGGCGCAAGAGCGCTGACAAACCAAAGTATAATATACATTTTGCTTACTTCTTTGCCAGCAGAGCCACGATGTTTTGCCTTAGAAAAATCGAAATGATACCCTTGCCAAAACAAAGCCATGGAAATTGCTTGGATAAGAGACAAAAGCCAAAGAGGCCAATGATAAGTTCCGATATTGGATAATAACAAGAAATGAAGTATCAAAAACGGGACGCTTAAAGCAATATTGTGTTTTGGGCCAAATCTTAGAATTGAATAAGAAGAAACTATCTCGAAACAAGCCTCAAATAAGAAAAGATAAAAATAATAAAGGATGATTGCTTGGATTGAGTAATGAAGGTTGTAAAGGTAAATAGGAATAAAAATTGAAGCCATCGCCACCAAAAAAGATCTTAAAGTCATAAAAAGATAGATCTCGTTTAGCTCGGAAAATTTTATCCGATGCAAGTGATGACTATTTAGCCGATGTTCGGAAAGAAACAATTCACCCTCCTAATTTTCTATTCGTGGAAACAAAGCTTCTATTTTGCCAATTTTTGTCCCCGTTTTTAAACCGCCCCATTTTATTTCATTATAAAAATCAAAATTATTCTCATCTATCTTTTCAACACCCAACTGCTCTCTTATCTTATTAGCCGTCTCGGGAATGAAAGGGTAAATCATCCAGGAAAGTTGCCTAATAGACTCCAATAAGCCATATAAAACCCATGCCATCTCTTCTACTTTTCCTTCTTTTGCCAAAACCCATGGCTTTCTGTTATCTATATATATATTCACAGATTGAATAAATTGATTTATGAAGAACAAAGCGTCATTTAGTTTGTATAATTCAAAAGATTTTTTCATTTCATCGCAAGATTCTTTCCACGCATTTAGACTTGGAGCTCCTTTCAAAGGATGAGAGCTTGGATCATTCTGAATTTTCGATACTTTTCCGCCAAAGTATTTGTTTGACATAGCGAGAACCCTAGAAACTAGATTGCCAATCCCATTGGCCAAATCCGCATTGTAAATTTCCTCAAAATGAGGAAATGAAAAATCTCCGTCTCCTGTTGTTGGTATCGCCCTGAGTAAATAATATCTAGTAGCATCAGTTCCGTATTTATTAATAATCTCTATGGGATCAATAACATTACCAAGAGATTTAGATATTTTCTGCCCATTTACCGTAATATAGCCATGGGCCAGGATCTCCAAATTTTCCGGCATGATTCCGACGGACATCAGCATAGCCGGCCAATAAATAGCATGAAACTTAATAATGCCTTTACCGATCACATGCAAAATATTCTTATTTTCTAGCCAAAATTTTTTAAAAAATTCACTATCTTCGCCGTAGCCAAGTCCGGTTATATAATTAACCAAAGCGTCGAACCAAACATACATCACTTGACTGTCATCACCCGGTACCGGTACGCCCCAACCTTTGGCCCTTTCAACTGACCTAGAAATACTAAAATCCTCAAGACCCATTTTAATAAAGCTTAGAACCTCATTTTTGCGAGATTCAGGAACAATCTTTATTCGGCCGCTTTTAATCAATTTTTCTAGATCTTTTTGATATCTAGAAAGTTTAAAAAAATAATTTTCTTCTTCGATAAGTTGTAGTTCACTATTTGGGTGTTCTGGACAACAGCCATAACCAACTTTTTCACCTTCTCTTATTTCCCCCAAAATGAGATCGCTTTCCCTCTTAAATTCTTCGCAACCAACGCAATAAAGTCCCTGATATGACTTTTTGTAAATATCCCCGTTTTTGTCACAATCCCCCCAAAACTTTTCGGCGCCCTTAAAATGTTCCAAGGTTGATGTTTTTATAAATTCATCGTTGGAAATATTTAACTCTTTGTTTAGATCAAGAAAAATTTGGGTTAGTTTTGAAACAAAATCAGTGGTTTTTTCTCCGGCTTTTTCAGCAGCTTGAACATTTTTTAAACTGTTCTCGTCTGCCCCCATCATGAACATTGTATCATCACCAATAAGACGATGATATCTGGCAATTGCATCACTTTGACAAAATTCCAAAGCATGACCAATATGCGGCTTGGCGTTAACATAGGGAATTGCATTTGTAATATAAAATTTAGACATAATTATTAAACAGATAATTCAATTCTATAGGAATTTTAGCATGAATCAGGCAAGAACACCAGCAAAAGTCTTGTCTAATACAAGATCGGACTAAACTGACCCCTCATTCTAACGCAAGAATGGACTAAAAATGGTGCAGGATTCATACTAGATATGTGAGTATCATAATGAAAAACCTACACCTATTCAATTGTAACGAAATAAGAGAGTTTTTGGAAACAAATAAAGACTTTGCTTTTGAAATTAATGATAGAAGAGAAAAGTATAAACTGATAAGTGAAGTTTGGTTTGGAACAAAATACTGGA
>MNYC01000017.1 GCA_001872945.1 bacterium CG2_30_37_16 | reverse complement strand
AATCCCAACGAATGAAACGGAAACAATGCGGACGAAGTTTTGGCAAAACTATTTTTTGGGGAAAGGATTTGCCAAAACTTCGGCTGATTTGTTTTTGAATTCGGATGTCGCAAGCGGAGGAGGAGGGGTCTGGGGAGGAATCCTCCGCTTGCTCCTCTTTTTTCTTCTGGCGAATTTCGGGCGGATTTTTTGATAGGAAGTTCAATAAACAAAATATGCATATGCTAACTATAGTATGTAGCACTAAAATTAGCAAGTGGCTATACTATAGTTAGCGATCAAATTATGAATAAATCAACATTAGTAAAATTTGGTGAAAAAGTGAGAGAGGAAAGGCTTAAACAAAATCTCTCACAAGAGCAACTCGCTGCAAAAGCGGGTGTTCATCGTACATATATTGGAATGATCGAAAGAGCTGAAAAAAACATTACTCTTGGAAATATAGAGAAAATTGCGAGAGCGTTAAAAATCAACATAAATGAAATGTTGACTAATTAAATTATGATAAACGATTCAATATTAAAACATTTTGGAGTTGACGAGAGAGTTTTTCTTGAAGCTCTTAAATCTAGCCCTAGTGCACAGGGTTATATTGCGGGTGCAATTAGTGAGGTGCTGTTAAAAGAATACCTTGAGACAAAGGATTACGAGGTTATACGAATCAAAGAAAAACCGAGTGGCGGTAATAATGCAAAAAGTTCTGAAGCTAGGGGTGATTTCTATATCCGCAAAAACAATAGCAAAGAGGACAAATGGCTGGTTATTGAAAGTAAGGGGTTAAAAAGTAATTCCGAATTTCGCGGTGGAAAATTAGATAGTCCAGAAAAAGTATTCAAGTTTTTAAGGGGTAGAGTGTTTAACGCAACAAAAACTAAACAGACTATCTATGAAAAAGGACACTCGACTTATTTAAAGGTTAAAGAATTGTGGGAAAAAAGAAATCCAGGGAAGACATTCCCCGAGTTTAAATGGAGTAAGGATTTTCCAGGACCAGACTGTTATAATTTAGAGAATATTTGGAAAGATGAGGCAGATTTAAAATTGTGGGTCAATTCATTAAGTAAAGATTCGTTTACAGAAGAAGCTTATAGAAAAAAAGAGGGAGCTATCACTATATTGGAAACCCACCAACCTAGTAAAAGAGTGGGAATTAAGACAGGCATAGACCAAGCGGCTCCACTTGTCTATGATTTTAATATCATGAGTGTTGATCTTTTTTTAAGAACAGGCAAACATGAGTTTGTATTTATGAATGGAGAGGAAATTAGTCATTCGCCATCATCACCAGAACATTTATATCAAAATTACACAATTGATATTCTTGCAAAAGGAAAGAAAAGTGAGCCTATCATTCAAGCTCCTTGGTATTCAGACATTGAGGATTGTGTAACTCAAACAAATCCTATTTATAGAAAAATAGATCAATCACAGATTGATAATAGGTAGAGTTATACACATATGTGTCATTTGCATGTCATTGATGTGTCATGTATAATTAAAGACACATATGAGCCAATCAACATTACCACTTTTAAACTTCGCCGAAAATCCATCTTTAGAAAAAAATGATGGCTTATTAAGAGTGTTCGAGGACATACATAATCATATATACGCAAATGATGGTTTATCCCCCGAACAGGCACTAGATGAAACAATAAAGATATTATTTCTAAAAATATTTGACGAGAAAAATAAAAAGTTTGGATTCAAAATATCCCCAACAGAATATAAAAACATATTAGACGGAAAGAGCGATCAAGAGTTTATTGATAGATTACGAAACTTGCAACAAGCAACTTTTGATTTTTTCTCTAATCTTTTTGAAAAGGGCGAAAAAATCAAATTAAAAAATAGCACGCTTGGTTTTGTTGTAAATAAAATTCAAAATATAGATCTTTTAAATTCATCGAATGATGTGAAGGGGTTAGCTTTTAAAAAATTTATTCACACTTCACAACGAGTAGGTAGAGGTCAGTTTTTTACCCCAGAACAAGTGATAAATTTATGTGTAGAAATAATTCAACCTCAAGCTAACGAGGTTGTGCTTGACCCTGCTTGCGGTAGTGGTGGATTTCTTAGTTCTGCTTTAAAATATGTTTCAATAAATCAAGCCGACCATGCTAAAAAATTTGCAAAAGAGAATATTTATGGAATTGAGATAAATCGTACAGCTGCGAAGATTGCAAAAATGAGAATGATATTGGATGGTGATGGTTTTTCTAATATTGCCCAGCATGATTCATTGTCAGAGTGGAGCAGTATTGATCTTGAGCTAAACAGAACAAATGGCAAGACAAATAAAACTTATCAAAATTTCTTTGACATTATACTTACTAACCCACCATTTGGAACACAAGGAAAGATTTCCGATAAATCTGTTTTAAGAAATTTTGATCTTGGGTATAAGTGGGATGAAGTCGATGGTCAATATATAAAAACGAGTGAACAATTAAACGGACAAGTACCTGAAATATTGTTTATAGAAAGGTGTTTGAAGTTTTTGAAGCCTGGAGGCAGAATGGCTATGGTATTGCCTAATGGTGATTTTGAAAACTCGAGTCTTGCTTATTTACGGCATTATATTGCAGCGATAGCAGAAGTTTTTGCAGTAATTAAATTGCCTCAAGAAACATTTATCCCGTCTGGGACTGGCGTTAAAACATCAATAATCTTTTTAAAGAAAAAAAATGGCGAAGACAAAATAAAAAAGATTTTTTTCTCACAAGTAACAAAACTTGGTTATTCTGGAAATAAGAACGGATCTTTAATTTATAAAAAAGATGAAATAGGTAATACTATAAAAAATAAAGTTGGCGGGTTACAAATTGATGAAGATATATCTGATGTTGTAAGTTCCTATCTAAAATTTAAAATCAAGCAAACTCTAGAAGAACAAGAAAACTCGTTCCTTGTTGATAAACAAGACCTTTCGTACGCAAGATTAGATTTTGAGTTTTATAAGCCGAGTTATAGAAAACAAGCGAAAATATTAACTTCAAAAGGTGCCTATAGATTGGGTGATCTAGTAAAAATAAAAAAATCAAAATCAAATAAACTTAAACAAAAAGACCTAGTTGTTAAATATGTTGAATTATCAGATGTCAGTACTCAATATAATGAGATTATAAACGCAACAGAGATGGTTGTTCATGAATTACCAAGCAGAGCTTCGTATGAAATTGAAAAAGGACAGATAATAACTTCCGTTGCTGGTAATTCAATAGGAACAGATAATCACGCTTCAGCTTTTGTTACAGAAGAATATAACGGATATATTTGCACTAATGGGTTTAGAGTTTTAGTTCCAAATGAAAAATTAGTAAATCCATATTATTTACTTTATTATTTAAAATCGAAAAATTTCTTAGACCAAGTATTTCGGTTTAGAACAGGTGCGGCTATTCCGTCATTGTTAGATGTTGATTTATTGAATGTTCTTGTTCTGCTTCCTCCAATTAAAGAACAAAATCGTATTGGTGCTATAATTGAAGAAGGTTTTAGAGAAAGAAAGCAATTTCAAGAAAAAATCAAAAAAATAGAAGTGAACATCTAGATAGTCAAAAAATCCGCCCGAAATTCGCCAGAAGAAAAAAGAGGAGCAAGCGGAGGATTCCTCCCCAGACCCCTCCTCCTCCGCTTGCGACATCCGAATTCAGAAAAAAGGAATCAGCCGAAGTTTTGGCAAATCCTTTCCCCAAAAAATAGTTTTGCCAAAACTTCGTCCGCATTGTTTCCGTTTCATTCGTTGGGATTTTCCGCAAAATGGGTTCTGACTTTTTCAAACAAACACCACCAAAAAGCCACCGTTTAAAACGGCGGTTTTTTGTTTGCCGGGCGCGTTATTATTGTCGACAATTGTTTTCTTTATTTTGTGCTTGTTCAATAATGTCTCTTGGTGGTGTATATGGATTGAACCCGGAATACGAGTCTGACAAATCCATGGTAACAATTTCTTTTGCACCATCAAGCCCAAGTAGATATGGTTCAAAACATAGCGAAGCTGCTTGACTCGCGTCGGTTATGCTTAATATCAACGAACCGTTTTCATATCCGATTATTCTTAGGGCTGGCATAAAAGGATCAACACCATTCCAGACTGAACTACCGGATTGGTAAAAACCTTTCCAAATTCGCTCAAAAGAATAATCACTTTCATCGTATCTGTAAATACTTGTTAGCACATTCGTTTCATTGTCTGGATCCATCTCATTATCATTTTCTGAAGAGAAATAAACAATGTTTGTATGGAGTGGATCACGAATAGCGCTATAGACAATCGTTTGTCCTTGCTCGAGTGTTTGAATATCTGTCAGAGCATTATCATAAAACTCCCAATCATTTACATTCATGTACTCATAATTTTGGGCATCGATAACCTCATCAGCATCGTTTTGCGTACCAGCTAAATCTTTATCGACAAGACCCACAATTTCATCTTTCTCCTTCAAAAGCGACCGAGCAAGAATTACAACGATAATTATTAGAACTCCTCCAATTATTTTACCAGCGTATTTCGGTTTGTGATCTGTCATAGTTTTACTTGGTTAGGAATTTTTTTACTGTCGAGGAAGGCGAGGATATTAAGAGCGGCAATGCGGCTCATGTCCCGGCGTGCCTCAATGGTAGCCGATGCGGTGTGAGGAGTCAAAATAACATTTGACATCTTTTTAAGCGCTGAGGCGATCTTTGGTTCATGCTCGTAAACATCTAGGCCCGCTCCTGCAATCTGTTTTGATTGTAGAGCGCTAACCAAAGCTTTTTCATCAACCACTGGACCACGAGAGGTGTTAATTAAGAACGCTGTTTTCTTCATCGATTTTAGTTCCTTGATTGATATTAGATGTCGGGTTGAGTCTAACAAGGGAACGTGCAAACTAACAAAATCAGCCTCCTTTAGCAATTGCATTTTTGACCTGTATCTAGCTTTGTATTTTTTTTCTAGCTCCGGTTTTGGCTCACGATTATTGTAGATGATATTTACACCAAACCCATCGTGCATTCTTCTGATTATCATTTCACCAATTCTGCCGGCGCCGATGATTCCAAGAGTTTTTCCAATTACATTTGATCCAATAAGTAGATTTGGATTCCAGCCTTTGTACTTACCGGCCTTTGTAAAATCATCGGATTCTGATATTCGATGTGATAATCCAAAGATCAAAGCTATTGCATGTTCGGCCACAGATTCATTAACTTGGTCGCTTGGTGTATTTGAAACAATTATTTTTCTGTCTTTTGCAGCGGCTAGGTCGATGTTATCAAAACCAACGGCATAGTTTGAAATCATCTTCAGCTGTGACCCGGCCGAGTCCATTACTTGACCATCAATTTTTTCCGTCAGCAGTGACAAAATAATATCAGCGCCTTTGGCGCGGCGTAATAGTTCTCGTCGAGGGATTTGTCTGTCTTTTTCGTAAATATCAAGCTTAATGCTTTTGCGTTTTTTCAATAGCTTGATACCTTCGTCAGGAATTTTATGAGTGACAAATATGCGAGTCATATTATTTTATGTCGCTGAAGTCCAATGATTGCTTTATAGTTACCCAGCCAGTGGATTCTGAGCCAGGTGTTTGATAGTGCTGGATTTGAATAATTTGGTTGCCCAAATCTACGAAGATATGTTCATATTCGTTTCCGCCGTATTCCTCGATGCCTGTAATTATAAATGCAGGCTGGCCGCCGATAGTCGTTTCAGATAGTGTCGTAGGATTTACATTTCCCCAATTAGAAGCACGTTCTTCAACATATTCTTCTAGAGTTTGGTCACCCAAGAGAGAGGCTGGTTCAAAAGATGTCATGATCATCTGGAAGAATTGTGCTGATCTTATTAATACAATCGGTTCTGGGTTGGCGATTAACTGCCAGTTATAGTCAAAATCATTGTCCTGATAGACCAAGATGTGCCAGCCAAGAGGATATTCAAAGTTTGAAAATATACCGCGATCAAATGTTACGGTCTCAATCAAATTAACCTCATCATCAGCAAATGGTTCGTCCTTAATTTCAGATTCCTGCGGCTCATAATATTTATAAGCAAAAAGCCCGCTGAGGGCTGCAATGAGTGCCAAACATCCGATGAGCAAAGTAATCATCCAAGCGTGGCTGTGAGTTGAATCATGCACCGAAGGCGCAAATTTTTGATCTTCCATAAATTAAATTATTTTTATTTTATATTTTTTTAAAGTCGATTCGCTTGGCCAAGAATCAAGAATACCGATTTTTGCGCCATATGATTGGATGACTGATTCGGCATTGGCCATACCGACGCGCAGAGCGTCATCGATTCCCATATTTTTCATGAGCCCTGCCACTAGCCCTGATCCAAAAGCGTCCCCGGCACCCGTGCGGGAAATCGCTTTGGCGCAGCGCGGTCTGGCAAACCAAGTTGTACCATTTAGGTGAGCATAAGCGCCTTTTGGTCCATCGGTAATGATAACGGTTAAGTCTTTTACAGCAATTTTTGTAAACAGTTCCTTGATACTGGCTGATTTTGTTCCGGCTAGTTTTTGAGCTTCTTCGGAATTAAGGTTTAAAACAGTTAAATCTTTAATGATTGGCTGTAAGCCTTTTAGGCCTTTTGCTAGTTCTCCAGATCCAGGATTAAAGGCAGCTTTAATTCCATTCTTTTTGGCGTGACGGACTATTTTGTGGACTAGCGCTAAGTTGCCAGCTAATGATGTCATATAAATCCAATCTGATTTTAGAGCCTTCCATGGAATGTCGGCATCAGTAAAATCACTGGAAACACCACGATTAACCAGGACTGATCGTTCTCCATTTAAGGCGCTGAGCTGAACACCAAGGGCAGTGTCGCCACCTCTAACTTGGCTGATTAGATTTGTTTTGACCTTGAATTTTTTTAAATCATCAAGTACATCGCGGGCTGATGAGTCGTCGCCGATTCTTGTGACAACACCGGTTTTAAATCCCAGGCTGGCAAAAGTAGCAGCCGCGTTTGTTCCACCTCCGCCAGTGGTATAAACCGCTTTTTCAATTTCAATTTTGTTCCCAAAGGGAACGCACTCCATCAGCCCGGTGGGGGAGTTGGCAGATTTTTGAATTTTAAAAGCGTTTGAGATTAGAAAAATATCTCTTGTGGTCGAGCCGATTGTGATTATGTCGAGCATAGGGGAGAGGGTAACAAGAGTAAAAGGGGTAATAGGGGTGACAGCGGCCGAGGCGACGCCTCGCCCGCACGGGCGCGATTTATTGCATTTTTTATGATGTAAAAATTATAACATAAAAATGAAACATTCAAGTTAGCAATGCACCACTTCGAGTGATTTCCTGATGTCTTTCGCGCATTCGTTGGGTGTTTTGTAGTTAAGTTGTTTTCTGGGTCTGTCATTGATTCTTTCTTGTATTTCATAGATTTCATCATCTGTTAGTTGGCTTAGATCTGCTCCTCTTGAAATATACTGACGGATAAGTTTATTCATCTGTTCAACCCCGCCCTTTTGG
>MNYC01000014.1 GCA_001872945.1 bacterium CG2_30_37_16 | reverse complement strand
TTTGTTTATGGTCGGCCCAATCTTCCCAAAGTTCTTCCTTGACCCCAGAGTCTCTTCTTTGGTTCTGAAAGACATGCTTACAGTTATTACAGCGGTATCGTTTTTTACCTCGTTTATGCCCATCATTTTTAGTACTATCAGAACCACATTTCGGGCATTTTTTTTGTCATTTTTATCTTTCAGGTTAAAAATATGCGAGTTTTAGGCTTCATAATAACAAAAGGTGGCTGTTTTAGCCACCCAAAAATGTTCATTAGACCGTTTTGCCTCATTACTGTGTTCTAAGAACAAGAACCAAGAAAAGAATGTTTAAGAGGGTGAACAAGAGAAATTTACCCTCCTATTTAGGCCTTTTAAGTCATTGTAAGGGGTATAAGCTTAAGAAAATGGTAGATAAGATAGTGCCTTTTAAGAACGGGAAATAGCCCTCCAAATATCTTGAATTTTACACCTTGCTTGACAGGGGAATAAGACTGAGATAACGTGTTCTAAGGGGTGATTATGCTTAAGTTAGTTTTGGAGGATGTATGCTTCAAACTCTAAATAAATATTTTGGATATGATAGCTTTTTGCCGTTGCAGGAAGAAATTATAGGGGACGTTCTTGCTGGCGAAGACGTCTTAGTTTTGATGCCTACAGGCGGCGGAAAGTCGCTTATGTTTCAGCTGCCGTCACTTTTAGTTGATGGTTTAACGGTGGTAGTATCTCCCTTAATTGCTCTTATGAAGGATCAGGTGGATTCGCTAGTGGCAAACGGGATGTTGGCGGAGTTCATTAATAGTTCGCTTAAATATAATGAGATAGATGACGCAAAGAATAGACTCAAAAAGGGAGAAATAAAAATTCTTTACGTTGCTCCGGAAAGACTGATGTTGTCTGATTTCTTAAAATTTTTAAAGTCACTCAAAATCAGTCTTTTTGCCATCGATGAAGCTCATTGCATCTCGGAGTGGGGGCATGATTTTAGACCTGAGTATAGTCAGCTTAAGAGTCTTAAAGAAAATTTTCCCGCGGTTCCCATTATTGCGCTCACAGCAACGGCTACAGAGAAGGTTCAGGGTGATATTGTGGCTCAGTTGGATATTTCTAAGGCCAAAAGATACAAGGCCAGTTTTTTAAGAAATAACCTTCAGATTAAAATTGAATCTAAGGAGAAAGTGTACCAGCAATTGCTTAATTTTTTAAAAGGACATAAAAAAGATTCTGGGATTATTTATTGTCAAAGTCGACGTCAGGTGGATAAACTGTCTTACGATCTTAGGCAAGATGGATACATGGCCTTGCCGTACCACGCCGGTTTGACACCCGAAGAAAGAAGCAAAAACCAAGAACGTTTTATTAAGGATGATGCTGATATTATTGTGGCCACTATTGCTTTTGGCATGGGAATTGACAAGCCAAATGTGCGTTATGTAATTCATTTCGATTTGCCCAAGAATATCGAAGGATATTATCAGGAAATCGGAAGAGCCGGCCGCGATGGTCTTAGAAGTGATTGTATTTTGTTCTTCAATTATGGTGATAAAGCAAAACACGAGCATTTTATTAGGCAGAAGGAAGACTCA
Source organism: bacterium CG2_30_37_16 (assembly GCA_001872945.1). GTDB lineage: Bacteria > Patescibacteriota > CPR2 > CPR2 > CPR2 > GWC2-39-10. The sequence continues at coordinate 5,960 of MNYC01000014.1, read as the reverse complement.
CAGGAGAGAGAAATTGCTCATTTTAAACTTAAGGAAATGGTTGATTACTGTCTAGGGAGTATTTGTCGACACAAAGCCTTGCTTCAATATTTTGGTGAAGAACTTGACGTGCCAAACTGCGAGGCCTGTGATATTTGTTTGGAACCCAAAGAGACTTTTGATGGGACCGTTGCTGCTCAGAAAGTTTTATCTACCGTTTACAGAGTTAACGGCAGGTTCGGGATAAACCATATAATTGATATTTTGATGGGCGCCAAAAACAAGCGAATTTTAGAGCGCGGCCATGACAAGTTAAGCACGTACGGTATTGGCACAGAATATTCGCGGTCCGGATGGCAAGCGGTAGTAAGAGAGCTAATAGGTCTTGGTTATTTAGATTTAGAAGGGGATCAATATCCGGTTTTAAAACTTATGCTCAAAAGCAAACCCGTACTTGCCGGAAAGGAGCAAGTCATCCTGACTAAACCTAAAATCGAGATATCAAGTAGTAAGACCAAAAAATCGGACAAGATTGCTGCGGCCGGAAATGTTGACAATGAATTGTTTGAAATTCTGCGGGTTCTAAGAAAGGAGCTAGCAGACAAAGACGGCTTACCGCCTTATGTTATCTTTCATGATGCCACGCTAAAGGAGATGGCGTCTCGTTATCCAAGAACTTCTGAGGCGCTTCAAAAAATAAGCGGTGTCGGTGAAGCAAAACTTTTAAAATATGGGGAGGTGTTTTTAAAAAAGATAAATGAATATTGCTCCGTTAAAGGAGTTGGGGCTTTAAAAAGTAAATAATGTACTAATACCAAATTCTTATGTTATAATTTAATCAAATAAGTAAGGGGGCGTTTATGTCTCAGCCTCATTTGTCTGAGGATCTAAAAAAAGAACTTAAAGAGGAAAAAAAGGAAGCTAGAAAGTTTTTAATAGTCTGGCCGCTTGTTGGTTTTCTGTCAATTGGCATGGTTGCTTTCTTTTGGAAGTCCTATGTGAAAACTTCTGCTGAAAATGACGTTAAGCCTTCGCAGCAGGTTTCCTATCCGAACGTTACTGCAAGTCCTACTCCAAGTATCAATCCTTCTGTTACTTCGGCTCCAACGCCTGCTCCTACTGAAGCGCCAAAACCTACACCTACCCCAGTTTCTACGGGATCAAAAACACATATAGTTGAAGACGGCGATACTTTCTGGTCAATATCGTCAAAATATGATGTCAGTATAGAAGCTATCAAAAAAGCCAATAATATAACCGGCGATGACCTTCAAATTGGTCAGAAATTAATAATTCCGTAATAGAAAGTATAGACGCAAAGGTATAATTTAAGGTAAAATTAGAAAATAAAAAGGAGGTAAAATTGATAGGAATTTATGTTTTGTTAGGAATTATTGTGCTTGGCGCCTTGTATTTTGGTATGACCTACAACAGGTTTGTTACTCTAAGAACCAGAACTCAGGAAGCGTGGAGCGATATTGATGTGCAACTTAAAAGAAGGCATGATTTAATTCCAAATTTGGTAGAAACAGTTAAGGGATATGCCACGCACGAACAAACTGTTTTTGAGGATGTTACCAAGGCAAGAGCATCAGCCTTGAATGCAAGTGGTGCAGTTGCTCAGGGCAAAGCGGAAAATATGCTTACCGAGGCCTTAAAATCAGTATTTGCAGTTGCCGAAGCCTATCCGGAGCTTAAAGCATCAGATAACTTTCAAAAATTACAGGATGAATTAACCGATACAGAGGATAAGGTTCAGGCTTCCAGAAGATTCTACAACGGTAATGTGAGGGATTTGAACATAAAAGTTGATCAATTCCCTTCAAATATAGTTGCAAAAAGTTTTAAGTTTCAAAAAATGGAATTGTTTGAAATTGAAAATCCGGAAGAAAGAGAAAACGTTCAGGTAAAATTTTAATAAAATTTTACCAATGTCAAATGACAAATTTCAAATATCAAATGAATGTCAAATGCTTAATTTTGGATTGTTTATCTTTTTGAAAATTGGATAATTACTAATTGACTGAAAATTGCAAAATTGATAATTGATAATTATGTAATCAAGAGGGGTTGTCTTGTATAAAGAAATTGAAGCGAATAAAGCAAAAAGCTGGCTAATCTTAATTTTGTTTCCAATTTTAGTGATTGGGACTGGTTATTTTTTTTCTCGGTTTTATCCAATTATTTTCCCAATAGCCATTGTTTTGGCGGTTTCTCAAGGCTGGGTCGGCTATTTTTTTTCCGACAAAATTGCCTTGGCAACATCGGGGGCAAGGCCGGCTGATGGTCCCGAATTTAACGAGCTAAACCACATTGTGGAAAATATAGCGATAACGGCCGGGCAACCAAAGCCTAGGGTTTATATTATTGATGATTCTGCGCCAAATGCTTTTGCAACGGGAAGAGACCCAAAACATGCAGCAATTGCGGTAACCACCGGACTGCTTACAAAATTAGAAAAGGTTGAACTAGAAGGTGTTATTGCTCATGAAATGTCGCATGTTAGAAATTATGATATAAAGCTGGCAAGTCTTATGGTTGTTATGGTTGGCATTGTTGCTTTGCTTGGCGATCTTTTTTTAAGATTTAGTTTTTGGGACAACGATGATTCGGACAACAAAGTTGGCGTATTCCTTAAAATTATCGGAATAGTTCTGGCTTTGCTTGCGCCTCTTTTTGCCACCTTAATTCAGCTGGCAATGTCTAGGAAACGGGAATATTTAGCTGATGCCTCCGGAGCTTTGCTTACTCGCTATCCGGAAGGCTTGGCCCGGGCACTAGAAAAAATTTTGGCAGATACAGAGCCGTTAGAAGTTGCTAACAAGGCGACTGCGCATTTATATATTGCAAATCCTTTAAAAGATCATAAGGGAGTGCGGGGTTGGTTTTCCGGCCTTTTCGATACTCATCCTCCAGCGGAAGAGCGCATAAAAAAATTGAGGTCAATGGTTTAATTTAGTATGATATATATATGAAGTGTCTTTATTGCGGGGGACAATTAGCTGAGGATGGGGGGAAATTTGTATGCTTAGACTGCGGCCGAGTTTTTGATTTGTCGCAACTTCAAGCATTGAATAAGAAAAATGATTTAGTGTCGGAAAAAAAAGTGGCCATTCAAGAAAGTTTAAAAAGCATAAGGGAGAATGTAATTAGGCATGAGCACGTAGAAGAAAAAAAGGAGGAAAAAGAGGTAAGCCCGGAAGAACTGGAAGAAACAGCCAAAGAAGAAATAAAAAAAAAGCTGGGTAACATTGAAAATGAGAAAACCAAAGATTTTTCAGGAGATGATATCTCGAAAGCTAGATTAAGTTATAATTTTAAAGCTTACAAAAATATTAAGCTTGATGATTCGGAAATGATAAAGATTTTTTTCAGTGATTTTTGGGGTCAGACAAAACAGAATGCAAAAACTTTTGTTAAGATGTTTAAGTATTATTCAAAACAAGTTTTCGTAAATTTTAAAAAAGAAGCTCATGAAATAGAGGAAGAAATAAAAGAGGAGCAAAAGAAGGACTAATGCGAGATGATAAGTGGCTAGAAAAAGAGCTAGGCCAAATTTGGTCTAGATACTTTGTTGACGTGACTAAAATTAATAAAGTAGTAATTAAATTTGGACGCCGAGCAAGGACTAGGCTAGGCTCTATTAAAAAACTGGATAACGGCTCCAGCTTAATTTTGATTAATGGTTTGCTAAAGGAATTAAATATACCGGATTTTATTGTTCAGGCCACTATTGCCCATGAGTTGACCCATTATGCGCACGGTTTTTCTTCCTCACATGAACGTAAATTTAAGCATCCTCATAAAGGAGGAGTTGTTTCAAAGGAAATGCAAATAAGAGGACTGGAAGATATTTTGTATCTTCAAAAAAAATGGCTAAAGGAAAATTGGATAAATTATATAAATAAACATTACCCGGCAAAGCCTTCACCGGGAAGAAGAAAAAGAAAAAAGCGATTTATTTTTGTTTTTAAGTAGTTTTCTGATTCCTTGTTTACTGTTCCCTGTTTATTGTTTATTATTTATATGGAGGGTTATATGTTCGTTTGGGTTAAGGAAAAGAGAAAAAGAACAAGCGTATTTGTTGAGTATGAGTATTTATCCAGCCTAAGGAATGTTGCAAAGTTCTTGGGGAGCGAACTTACATATTATTTTTATAACGATTTAAATACTTCCTTTTATATAACTAAAGACGAAATCGAAAATTTGCTTCGAAAAACATTGCAATCGAGTAAAAAAGATTCTAAATTTTACCAAAACGTTTTAGATCAAACTTTAAAAACCGAACAAAAAATGAAGATTTTTTGCAAGAATATTGCCGAGGAGCATTTTGCTAGCATAAATAATCAGGGACTTACAAAGCATTTAGATGCGCTAGGTGGTTCTTTGGGAGATTATTTGTATTCTTCGATTATTCTGACTTTGAGTCTTAAGACTTTAAGCTTTGAGCTCAGTAAAAGGCTCGTTGGTGATCAGATCAAAACTTTTCTTTCTTTAGCTGATGATTCGGGGTTGACTGTTTTTAGAGATGGTTTACTTGATATTGCCTGTTTTGCTTATAAAAACGGTTTTAATTCTAAGTATAAAGAAATGATAAATAATCTTTTAGAAAGTGGCAATTCGGAAACCATTAGTAATTTCTTTGATAAAAAGTTAGTTCTAAAAGATGTGGATAGTTTAATAAAGAATCTTATTGAGGCTGTGGATCCTCAAGAATTGGACTTGAAGTTGAAAGCCGAACGTCAAGCTAGGATTTCTAAATATCTGAATGTTTTAGATAGAGTTACGGAAAGTGATTTAAAAGAAAAAGTGATGTTGTATCAAAAATTCAAGTTTTCTGCGGAAATGTCCAGACAGTCATTATCATTTTTTGTTTTAAACTCGGAAAAGTTATTTATGGAGATTGCTAGGCGATTAAATATTACTTTAGAGGAAACAAGCTATTATAATCTTGAGGAGCTAAAGGGTTTACTTTTGAGTCAAATGGTTGATGAATTGGAGCTATCAAGAAGGAGACAGGGCTGGGCATTATTATTTTGGGAAGGCCAGATAAGTTTAATTTCTAAACCGGAATTTATTGCCAGGACTATAAAAAGCTATGAGATACTCGCCAAGGGTGAAAATTGGCCTTATAGCATAGAAGGTAATGTGGCCTCGCAAGGATATACTTTGAATAAAGTCAAAATCATAAAAACCCTGAGAGATCTCGATTTATTAGAAAAGAATGACATTCTAGTAGCAAAAGGAACTTCTTCGGATTATGTTTTAGCAATGAAACGGGCTTCCGGCATTATAACGGATGAGGGGGGCGTAACTTGTCATGCTGCCTTAGCGTCTAGAGAGTTTAAGATTCCCTGCATAATTGCAACGAGAGTAGCCACAAAAAACATTAAAGATGGCGACATGGTTTTATTAGATGCTAATGAGGGCATAGTTTGGGTTATCGGGCAGGAAAAAAACGGGGAAAATGCTAGCAAAGAAGAAATGATTTATTTAAAACATATTTCAAGGCTACTAGACTTTGTCAAAATAGAAAAAGACGATGTTTTGGTGTTTGACAAATTAGAACCGGAATTTTTGCCGCTTCTTTATAAAGCTAGCAAAATTATTTCCCAAAATTATTCTTCTTATTGTGATATTTATAGACCTATAATTGGCAAGGAAATAGTTTGCCCAAATTAAAGAGGCAAGATTATTCTTCGGGAACTTTTAAATTGTCATAAGCGTCTTTACTGACAAACTTTGTTAAGTTTGTGCTGTCATCATCAACCGCTCTTACCGCATATCGCTTTTGCCCTTTTTTGCTGACATACACGGTTTTTCTAATTTGATCATCAGGAATACTGACCTTTTCTCTTTTTTTCACACTGTAAAAATCCATAGTATCTCCTTTTGGCCTAGATTATAAATAAAAGTAGCTTATTAAATAATAGTTAAACATCCAAAAAGGGGTTGTGGACATATCTAACAATTCATAATAA
>MNYC01000054.1 GCA_001872945.1 bacterium CG2_30_37_16 | reverse complement strand
ATTTATTATTTCAAAAAATTTTTTTATTTCTCTACCTGCCAAGAAAGGGGGACTTTTGTCTCTTCTTTCTTTTTATTTATTGCCTGAAAAACTGTCGAATAAGAAGTTTGAGTAGAAATATCTTTGGTAGTCCAAAAACCTAACCATCTTCCTTCTAATTCGTCTCCCTCAACTAATTTTAATTCGATTACCTCTTCTTTGGCATCGGTTTGAATTGTGGCTCTAACCTCTTCTATCCCCTGAGGGTCTTTAGCCCAAATGGAAAAAATTTGTTTCTCTCCCTCTTTAACTTTAAAGGGGTCAACAATCACTTCTTTAGCAAAAACCGGATAACCTTCGCCGCTACTTATATAAAACTTCTCCGCTCTCTCAGAGGGAAAGGGGGTTCCCTCCTCTGGGATAATTTCTTCTGCCCCAGGAGCGAAAGGTTTAATCTCTAACGGCTTAATTTTCGTCCAGTAAATTACTAATCCTCCAATAACAACTAAAATTAGAAGCAAAACGACGCCTCTTTTTGACATATTTTATTTTTCGTAATCATCAACTTTAATTCCGGTTATATTCTGGTCTTTAATCAAATTAGTCCAATTTTGATAGTCAATTCTGGGAGCAGATAGCCTATAAGACACTTCGCCTGATTTATCTCCATAAATAATCAATTTATTTCCTCGTTTTTCATACCAAACCTTTCCTTCAAAGCTAGGAGTTAAAATAACTACTAAATCGTCTATGTTTTGATTTGAGGTTTTCCAGAATAACCAGAGGTTGCTACCTTTTTCTAAATTATCAAAATTAATTATATAGCTCGGGTTCACTCTAACAATTCCGCTTGTCTCCACCCTTGCTCCACCGGCAAAATCAGCCATATAGGTAGCGTATTTTTCACCACCAATCTCAAAAATTGGGTCAATTTGGCCAGCCGTAATTTTACCCGTTCCGCCACCTACAATAAGATTACCAGTGGCTACTGTACCACTAACGTTTAACTTATAACTGCCTGGGTCTGTCGTCCCGATGCCGACGTTCCAGCCAGTATTATTAGGATAAAGGTTCGTACCTGATAAAGTCCAGTAAGGAGTTCCAGCAGGACCTGTCGGACCTGTAACTCCTTGAGGACCGGCAGGACCTTGGGAACCTGTTGCGCCTACAGGACCAGTAGCGCCTTGAGGACCTGTTAGACCCTGAACTCCAGTTGCTCCTCTAGGCCCAGTAGGACCGGTTGCGCCAACTCCAGTAGGACCTTGAGGACCTGTTACTCCAGTAGCTCCTTGAGGACCTGTTCCTCCTTGAGGACCGGCAGGACCTTGGGAACCTGTTGCGCCTACAGGACCAGTTGGACCTTGAATGCCTGTAGGACCTTGTAAACCTGTAGCACCTTGAGGACCAGTAGCGCCTTGAGGACCTGTTAGACCAGTAGCTCCTTGAGGACCTGTTCCTCCTTGAGGACCGGCAGGACCTTGGGAACCGGTTGGACCGATTGGACCGACTGGAGGTGAAACATTACCACCCGGCGGAGGTGTGGAGGGCTCTGTCCAAGGAGAAGCAGAAACATTAAAAGCGGCCAAAAAGATGATGGTCAAAATGACAATTGAAAGGATATAAATAAACTTATTCATATTTAGCCATCAACTAACTTTAAAGTCCCTCCCACATTAGAAAGTTTATATACCATTTTTTTATAAAAATAATCTATCTGACTGAATGTAATTTAAAAAATCAATTATTTAATTAAGGAATTAACATAATCCTGGCAACTTTTTATTCGGGTTTTATCTGCCATCTGTTCGCAGAGCACGACATCTTTATTATCGCCGGCCTTATTAAATATTACATTATCTTTACAAACTAGTCTTTGGTATTGATCATCCAACTGATTACAAATACTTGCGTCTCGCTTAACGCTAGCTGAAGCCGCAATAACATTTGTAAGACACGCATTTTTGTCTGCCACTATTTTCATCTCATTACAGAAAGAGGCGTCCTGTGTATCTATCGCTTTCCTCATTAATTCTTGATCAATTTCTTCGGGAGTTTTTTCTGGAATTGTGACGCCGACTTGCTGCCCCTGAGGAGTAACTGCTGTTTTCTCTTTTTGGCTCTGTAAAAAAACAAAAAGGCCAATTAAAACGATAACTATTATTCCTAAAATAACATATAAATTTTTTTTATTCATAATGATCTAATTTTTAGAATATGCGACCTTTTTTATATTTCTTTAATTATATTTTATCTCTTTTATAATAGGATGCCAAATAAAATTTTAACTCCAGACAAGTCTTTATTTAATTTTAATGTAATTCATAAAATATGTCAATCATATGTATCTGAACCTAGACAGACATACATACTCATCCGCTAAAACAAGATGGTATTTGCCTTCTATGGAATATAATATACCAAAATCGATCTTCCCACTTGAGCAATCGGTTGATAATTATTCAGCCAATTATAGTAGCCCCAATACCCTTGGTAATCAAAACGAGGTTTTCCCCGATCGGTCTGCAAAAGAGTAGCTGAGACGGCTAAATAATTTCCTTTAGGGAAGCTTCCAGGATAAGGAATCCCCCACCAGACCCAGATTGAAGAGCCACGCCAAGGAATAGCTTTTTCTCCCAAATAGTATTTTGGTATTGATTTTTCATCCCGGGGATCATCAGAAAAATAATCTATATAAATTTTATCGATGCCTTGTTTTTCAACCCATTTAGCTAATCTTCTTAAATCCTGTCCGGCATCTACGTTTGAATCAACTACATATTCGTAACCATGCTTTGAACCACCGACCAATTCGTTAAAATATGCTAAATAATTGGGGGAAACAGAAAGAGAAGAAACTCCATACCAAATCAGGAGAACCAGCACAGAGAAAATTGCTACTTTTTTAAAGGTGAATGTTTTTATTTTATTAATCCACTTTTTAATCCCAATTGAAACAAGAATATAAATAAAAGGAAATATTGGCAGAATGTGCCTTATTCCGATGTTACATTTGCTACTGATGGCTATTGCTAAATAGATCACAATAAAAGCAAGCATCGAAAATTCAGTAAAATGAGATTTAAGCCATTTTTTTAAGGAGCCAATTTCCAAAAAGCGCACTGCCGCCAGAAAAGCAATTAACGTTAAAAGGTGAAGGGCTAAAGGATTTTTAATAAGATAAACCACCGGAAAATAATATCTGAGACCATGATTAGCAATTGTGCCCATCAAATAAGTTGGCCAAGCATAAGCAGTAACAACTTTTGCAAAAATAATTATAAAGCCAAATAAATAGTGACCGAATGGTCTTAAAATGGGGTTTTGAACCAGCCATAAGGTTATATTATTGAAAAAAGTAGTATTGGGGTAATAAGATAAGTAATCTTTAATATAAGCGACTTGCTCTTCCTGAGGATAATTTAAAAGATGAAATTGGTAAACAATCCAAACAACAGAAATTGAAACCAGGGCAATTAATAATATTTTCTTTAGGTAATCTTTCAATTTGATTTCTTTTGACCTAAGGAAAACAAATATTAAAAAGATGAGACCGAAAAATGGGATCAATAAAAGGGTGAAAAATTTTAATAATAATGCTATTCCCAAAGATATGCCAGAAAAAATGGTGTTTCTTTTTGTGGGATTTTGTAAAAATTTTAAATAAAAATAGATAGATATGACAAATCCTAAAGTAGCTCCCACATCGGTAGTCACCAATCTCCCGTGCGCTAAAAAATTGGGAGAGAAAGAAAACAAAAATAGAACCAACAAGGCTGGAAGATTTCCTGCCAATTTTCTTGTCCATTTGAAAAGAAACCAAGCCAAAAACATCAAAACAAAGATCATTGGAATTCGTGCCCAAAATATGATTTGATCGGGATTATTTCCTGAATGATATAAAAAATCCCATCCTGTGATATCTTCTTGAGACTTTTCTTTTGGAAAATTGAGATTTAAAAATAAAAGAGGGATAGCGGCTAAATCTTTTATCAGGGGGGGGTGCTCGGGATTTAGCCAATACGATTGTTGGGTTAAATAAGAATAACCAGCAGCAATATGCGGAACCTCATCGGAAGTACGAGTATCGTCCCTTAGACTGAAGACTGCCATCAGAAATATTGAGATTAAAAGAAAGGAAGCAATAATGTTTGCTGAGCGGTTTGATATTTTGTTTGAAAAAAGATTTAGAAATTTCGCCTTGAAATTTCTAATTTTATCCAAGACAATCTCCTTTCTCCGAAGAATCCTTTGATGCCAAACACCAATTAAAATGAAGACTAAAATTCCGAAAATCAAAAGAGGAATTCTATAAAATGGACTTTTATATAAAAACAATGCTTGGTGAATCCCTGGCCCAACCTTAATGCCAATGAAGCCAGGGGTTAACATTATTGGCTGGACTTTTTCGCCATCCAAATAAGCCTTCCAGCCAGGATGATAGTTTGATTTTAAAAGGAGATAACAATCGCGACTACTTTCAAATTGAACCTCGTATTTATTCTCTCCTATTTCTTCTTCTATAATCTTTCCCTTTTCAGGTTGGGCTTGAGCAAAACCGGCAAGAAGTTTCTCGTCTACTTTCTGAAAAGGAAAAACTGGCAACCCAAATGTCTTTTGTGGTTCGTCTCCAAGTTCGATAATTGGATATTGTTTCAATCCTAATAGAGGGCTGGAAAGCCATTTTGAGTTTGGATAATAAAAATCCGTTGCTTTACCATAAAAAACTGCCGGTGCATCAACCAAATCAAAATAGCCAGTAGTTGGAACCTCATAAAGCACGTAATTATCAAACTCTTTTATTTTTGAATAATAATAAGGCGCTGTCCAAGTCTTATGGAGTAAAACATAACGAATATTAAAAAGATTATACTGTTCTTTTTGGCTATCATCGAAAAGGAGCCTTACGTCGGCGCTTAGGGCTTCGGAATGATATGAATAGCCAAAAGAATCTATTCCCCACTGAGGAAAGATAGAATAAATGGGCACAAAACCTATCTTATAATTTGGGAAGTTCCCCCAATTGCTAGCGAGACCAGCGTAAACTCGCCCAGGGGGCAAGCTTTTAAGTGTTTTTTCGATACCCGAAAGCTCTTCTTCGTCTACTAAGAACGCTTTTTGGTTTTCAATCCGCCAATCTCTATTTTCTTCATAAAATTTTATCCGTTCGATATAAGCTGGCGAGAGAATGGCTAAGACAATAATTGGGAAAATAATAATTGACCAGCGAGGGAAGCTTTGAAAAACCTTCTCCCAAATTAGGCTCATACCGGCGCCTATCAAAAATATTGCTCCCAAATGAACGCCATTAATAAGTCTATGTAGTTGTAAAAAATGACTAACAGGCAAGAGATTTAAAAGAGCTCCCCACGTTGGCCGACCGAAAAACAAAAAGAGCCAAAAAACGGCGAAAATTAATAAAAATCTATAATTTTCTTTCCGATAATATTTGAAAATTAATATTGCTACTATGCTTAAAAAAAGAAGGAAGGTTAAAGAGGGTAATCTATTATAATCAAAGAGCCTGCCCGCAAATAAATCGGTAACAACTTTCTGCAAACCAAAGGAGTCGTATTTCCAAGAAGGAATCCAGATGCTTGTATTGGTATATTTTAAATCAAGTAAAAATGGCAAAAATAAATAAGAGGTTACCAGAAATAAAAGCAGAAGGAATAAAATTAGTATTTTAAAACGAGCAAATATTTCTTCTTTTCTAAAACGGAGAAAAACAAAAACAATTGTTGATAAAAGAAGAATATAGCCATTAAAAAAATTAGAAAGTAAAACAATTGCCGAGAAAAAAATGGCTAAAAATACTGGTTTCCTCTGGCAAATAGCCCGATAAATTTCAGCTAAAGCCAGAGGTAAAAAAAACATTGCCCAAAGTTGGGGATAAAGCCCGGATCCTCGCCAAATATAGCTTCCGTAGTCAAACCCGAACAATCCATTAGTTGAAAGAAGAGAAGAAACTAAAGCAGAAAACCCGGCAGCCAAATAATTAAAACCGAACCTTCGCATTGCCCCAAAAATAGATAAAGGGAAAAGAACCAGAAGGATATAACGAGAAAAGTCAAAAAGCCGAGATACCGGAAGAGAAGTAAAACGATTAATAGTCGCTAAAATTACCTGAGGAAGATGTTGATAATGGTGGAATAAAGGATAACCAAGTTCAATTTGCGATAACCAAAAATCGGTTGGGTCAGAACCACTTCTTAAGGCATTACTCGCTTCTTGAGTAGCCAATTGATGATAAACTTCATCATCAAGCTGGAAGGTTGGAATAGATACTTCCGACCAAAGGAAAATTACATTGAATAATATAGCTGCTATAAGTAAAATTATTCCAGCACCGCACTCAGTTTTGAAAAAATTTATTAATGTTTTTAATTTATTCATCGTTTATTGGTATACTGTTCTTGGCTATACAGGCAATGGATATACCAAAAGGAAATGTTATGTATTTAGATAAAAAAGGCGAGGGCGGTAAAAAAAATAAAATAGCTTGCCGACACAATATCAAAGTTCGCTTTCAAAAGTTTATCTCTTAATCCGGGGAGTGCGTATCTCCTTTTATGATGAAGGGCTTCGTCATGTTCTGACCAAAGGAATTGATAAGCTGGAACCATTATCAAAAAATAACCATCGTCTTTTAAAGCTCGATGAATCTCTTTTAATACCTTCTGTTCGTCATTAATGTGCTCTAAAAGGTCCAATGCTGCAATTAAATCAAATGATCGTTCTGGAAAATTAATATTCTCCGCGTCGCCCAAAAGACAGTTTCTAAATCCTCTTTTTTGACAGAATTCAATCGCCTCTGGCGAATTATCTAAACCGGTAACCTCGCCGAACTGACTTAAAATTTCTAAATTTCCTCCCGTCCCACAGCCTATTTCTAAAATATGACTATTTTTATTAAGTGAAATTTTAGCAAGTAAAGATTTTATAATCTCTCTTCTCCCGATATACCACCAGTAAGAACTTTCCAATTCATATAATCTTCGATATTCTTTCTTGTTCATCTCTCGTTATAAAAATTACGGATATTAAAACTAATATTATCAATTACCTCTTAAAAAATAAAAAATAGCTAATATCGCCTTTAAACCATCTATTACTCTTATTTTTTTCCCTTCTTTAAAAGTGCGAGGATAATATGAGATTGGGACTTCAACAATTTTTAAATTTCGCCTCAGGGCCTTAATAGTTAGTTCTTCACATACTTCAAAGCGTCTAGTTTGGATTCCTAACTCTTTCAAGGTTTTTGTCTCGAAAACTTTGTAGCCAGTATTAATATCGTTTAGTTTTGTTCTAAAAAGAAAATTAACAATTTTAGTAAGGAAGAGACTGCCCCAATAGTATTTTTTTTCTCCACCAACTCGGGGAGATAAATTGCGCGAACCATAAACAATTTTTGTTTCGCCTTTTAAAATTGGCTGCAAAAGTTTTGGATAATCCTTAGGGTCATATTCTAAATCAGCATCCTGGATAATAATAATATCACCGGTGGCTTTTTCCAAACCTTTTTTTAAAGCTACTCCTTTCCCTTGATTTTTAGGAAGATTTAGAATAATGACTTCTTTTGAAAATTTTTGTAATCTATCTAAAGTTTTATCAATAGAGCCATCATTAATCGCGATGATTTCTTTATCCCAGTCTTTTGTCTGGTTTAAAATTCTTTCCAAAATTAAATTGATGGTTTTTTCTTCATTAAACGCTGGAATTAAAATTGTAATTTTCATTTCAACTCTTAAAATTTAGACCGTTGCTACTGAAATTCCAATAATTTGATTTTATATCTATTGATTATTTTTACTTAAAACTATTGTTTTATAATTTTTGTGTTACTGGCTGATTTTAAGATATAGATATTTGGTTTTATAAGGTTAATCTTTTTCCCGCTATCAAATTGAAGAGCAGTATTAGCATTAATTTGGATACAACCTTCTTCTTGAAGGGTTAAATTTCCAGCTTGCAAATGATAGTCTATATCATTAATATCAGTATCTAAACCATCTAAAATACAGCAGCCGCCGCCAAACATACTTTTAGTAATGGTGTAATCACCAGTTCGATTTAAATCACAACTATTAAAGGTGGCAGTGACATTCTTGTCAGAGTCCATGGGCAGGGTACAGGTACCGGTGCCTGAGCACTCTTCTATCTCGTCCTTGAGGCAGCGGACCGAAAAGCCGTAGGCCCGGTGATCGCTGGTCATGAGCGCAGCCGTGCTGTCAAAGTACAGGTAGCGAGCGTAGGTACCGGAGACCGTAGAACTCCAGTAGTAGCCGTAGCTGCCGACATCGTAGAGCGACCCACTGCTGTAACCCCGGTAGCCGCCTGCGGTTAATTTAAGAGGGCTGGCAAAGGCGCCGTTGTAATCTTGTGAACTCCAGCTGAGGCGTTCATTGTCTAATTCTGTCGCAGTCGGTATTCTCCAGCCAAAAGGGCAGGGATTGTTGATGCCAGTAACTCCCTGCCATAAATTGTTATTTTGGGGACTCCGCCAGTCATAGGGAGAATTTGGCGCCAATATAAAATTGCTATGTCCAGGGTTATCAGTGCTGGAAAGAGTTGAAGTTGTGCCGCTGTTTCTGGTCTGGTGTCCGTCATCAAGCCGGCCCCATTGGAATAAGTCGCCGTAAGCAGCAGAATCGTTGTAAGCCGTGGCCACCTGAGAGGCGCCAAGGTTGCGGTCCAGCCAACACTTACCTTGACTCGCTACTGTCCCATAGGTAACAGGACTGCCTTTGTAAGTAAAGGTGACTGTGTTGCCGCAGGCACAGGAGGTTGACCAGCCGG
>MNYC01000059.1 GCA_001872945.1 bacterium CG2_30_37_16 | reverse complement strand
TAAGGGTAAATCTTTTCTCCTTCATGAAAATGGATATATATTAATTGAATAAAAGTCGAGAAACAAAAACCAAAAAACTCATCATCAACTTTCTCACACCTATCCCCGACGGCCGTTTCAAATAGGTAAATGAAAGTAGGTTTTTAATTTATTTTCGTATTCAATTTTATCAGCAATAATATAACTCAAGTATTTACCGCCTTCAATGATTTTTTTTATTAAAACTACTTCTTTTTCACATTCATAAGGAAAGACATAGACGCTTTGTTGGTACTGATAAAAGCCTATTTCTTTTAAAAATCCTCTTAAGTAATAACGCTTGTTTCTTTCAATTTCCGGTACGTCAAACATAACTATAAACCATTTACCCAACCATTTGGATTTTTGTTTTAATTCAAGAAGACTTTGGATAGAATATTTAATAATTTCCTTATTCCAAACGTCTTCAACTTCAACATAGACTTCATTATTTTTTATTTCTAAATTTAAAATCTTTCTTTTTTCTAATTGCTGGAGTGTTCTTTTGACTTTAGTTTTTGGCAGTTTAATACCCTTAATTTCTTCAATTAACTTAATAAAAGTGCCGATTATTATTGGAAAATTTGGAGTAATTAGTATAGTCCCACCTAAAAGTGCTCCTATTCCTAGAGTTGCCAAAATTATCTTTGATATTTCTCCTTTCTCAAACTTTTTAATTCTTTTCTCTTTCTTAGTCATAATTAAGTTATACATATCTGTGACGGCCGTTGTCAATAGGTCAGGACGATCATTCAAGGCAGGGCTGATTGAGGCCAAAAGACTCATCGTCGACGGGCCTGCCCGCAATGCCTGAACAGAGCGATGGCAGGCGGGGTGGATGTTTTGAAAAAGACCATTGAGGCACAACAAAAACAGATTGATGAATCAAAAAAGACGATAGATGATAGAAAGTAGAAGATAGTGGTGGAAAAATGTCATTGATATTTCTCCCAATTCTCTCTATATTTAAATAATGAATAAAATTAAATCCGTTATTTTATCTCTCCTCATTTTTCTTGTTCCTTTTTCTTTTTTCCAAATCTTTTTCCAAAATCTTGTCCAAATAAATATCGTTTACGTCCTTGCTTTTGGCGCTTTATTACTTGTAATAATATCTTTTTTGCAATCCCTCATCACAAAAAAATTTGTTTTCCAAACCAGCCCGCTTGATATTCCTGTACTCCTATTTTTAGGGGCTATTTTTCTTTCTTTTTTCACGTCCACAACAAATAAGATGCAGGCCTTTCTTGATCCCAATTTTGGTCTTTTAATGATAATTTCGTTGGTAATTTTATATTTTTATTTTTCGCATAATACACCAGGGCGACCACAAGGGTCGCCCCTACAGATATTATCATTGGCCGGATTTATTATTTCCTCGTTCATCATTATCCTTTCCCTGGAACCAACAAAAGGGATCGGGGTAATTCCTCTTGATCTTCTTTTTTTTATCGGCTTTACATTTATGTATAGTCTGGGATCTCTTGTCCATTCATTTTCGGAAAAAGAAGATGCTCCTAAAGTTGTACAAATATGTATACTAATCATCGTTTCTTTAGCCCTGGGGATTAGCTTTATTGCTTTTTCGAAACAAGGAGTGCTATTTCCTTCTTTTTCCTTATCATTTAAAGCCGTGTTTCAAATATTTAAAACTCTTCCAAATGCCCTTTTGGGCTTTGGCATTGATAACTACTCCTCTGTTTTTAATCGTGTAAAGGACGTGGGGTATAACCAGACAAATCTTTGGCAATTTCCTGTGAGTATAGATAGATCCACCCTCTTTCATATTGCAACCACAACCGGTCTGGTCGGGCTTGCTTCTTTTTTGTATCTTGTTATTTCCCTGATAAAAAAAATAAAACAAAATTTATCGATAATATTAGGTTCTATATATTCTTTATTTATTGTAATTATTTTTCCACCCTCTCTTTTGGTTTTTTTCTTGGTTTTTTTGTCTGCCTCCCAAACCGGAAAAAATAATAAAGAATATGTATTTAACCTCTCAGAATCTTTTTCATTCTACAGCTATGTCATTCTCATCATCACCGCCTCTGTTCTTTTTGGTTCAGTAGTACGCTATTTAAGCTCTCTGTATCTGGCTGATTATTTTTATTCACAATCACTTGTTGGTATTAAAGAAAATAGTTTTAAGAAAGTATATGACAACCAACAAAAGGCTTTTTCATATAATCCTTATCTGGAACAATATCATCTTGGTTTTGCCAGAATTCATTTTGTCCTCGCCCAGAATATCATAGAGAAAGCAGCTTCCGGGTCTGCCCCCCTTGTTTTTACTAAGGAAAGCAAGCAAATGCTTATCGAAGCAATTCAAACGGCAATAAACGAAAATCAAATAGCAATAAGCCAAAATTCAAAAAAAGCAGACTACTGGGCAAATTTGGCACAAATATATATTTTAATTCCAAAAGAATTACAGACGCCCAATGAAACAGAGGTAAATTCTCCTCAGACAACGGCCTTGACCTCCTTGAAAAAGGCTTTGGAACTCGACCCAAATAATCCTGCTTATTATTTCCAAATGGGACAGATTCTTCTTTCACAGAAAAAAACAGCTGAAGGGTTTAAATCTATAAAAAAGGCAGCTGAGCTGAAACCAAATTGGGCTGATGCACATTACCAACTTGGAATGCTTTATGCTCAGAAAAATGACATGAAAAACGCTGTAAAAGAACTGGAAATTACGTTACAAAACATCGATCCAAAAATAAATCAAAAAGAATATGATGCCGTCAAGCAAACTCTTGATAAGATAAAAAGTCCACCAATACAAGCGCCTCAAAATGAGTATTGACAACTTCTTTTTTTAAGCATAGTATGATACTATGAATCATAAAAAAATAATCGTCGTTGGGATAATTTTGCTTGGAATACTTGCTTTGTTTATGACTGTTGATTACAAGAATAAAAATGGATTAAACGGTCAGACCGTTTCTCCAAATATCCTCTACCTTACTTCTCCTGTCAATTCTCTTTCCGGAAAAGTTGAAAAGATCGAAGGTAATGCTGTCTCGATTTCCAGTCAATATGCCTTGCTGCAAACCGCCCCTATTGCAATAACAGTTATGCCAAACCAGCCACCGGTCATGCCTACCCCTCAAATCAAAACAATTACCTATAAATTGCTCGTCACGGACAAAACCCAAATATCTCAACCAGCATCAAATATTAATTATCTATTCAAGACTATTACACCCTCTGGTGCTCCTGGCTTTCCTACCGCCTCTACTCCCAATCTGACGGTAAAAAATATTAAAGTTGGTCAATATATAACTGTAAATAGTCAAGACGACCTAAGAACATTATTAAAAAATACCTTTGAGGCAACGATGATCAATCTTCCTCCGATTATCAATACGTTAAACGGTAAAATTGTAAACATAACAAATAATACCCTGACTCTTAAAGCCTTTGCTCCCGTAGCCGCTGCCCCTCCCATGATTGCTCTAGATACTGCGCCACCTACTCCTCAAGAAAAAGAATATACAATATACATCACTCAAGATACCGAAATATCACGTAATGTTTACGGCACTAATATGACCCCTGGAGAACCGCCAACTCCCCCAAAACCGGAAAAGCTTACCCTCGCCGATCTTAAAGCAGATATGCGGGCAACTGTGTATACGGTTGAAGATGTAATTGAGACACAGACACTCACAGCATTACGAATTGAGCCTGTGGCTTCTACTTCGCCTTTGATTAAACCATGATTATGGAAAAAATTTTTACTATTTTAAAGGTACAGACGCAAAATTTTGCGTCTCTACTTCTTAATACTCTTGTTTTTATCTTCCCTTTTTTCTTTCTTACTTTCACTCAAGAATATTTCGTCACTAATAAATTATATTTATTGGGCTTTGGAGTTTTATTGCTTATCTTGATTTCTACCATCCAGATCCTAATTTCAAAAAAAATATCTTGGCAAAAAAGCCCTTTTGACAGCCTAATTATTCTTTTTTTAACGGCTGTTACTTTATCAACTTTATTTTCTTCACCGAATAAAATTCAGGCCTTGCTCAATTCAAGCTTTGGACTGGTGATGATGGTTTTTCTGGCAATTTTGTATTTTTATCTTTCACGTCAGAAAGGTCCGTCCTTGTCAGCGAGTCCATTTAAGGTCGGACATTATATAATGAAGGTATCTTTGATCATCTTGTCTATTGTTACGATTGCTTTCTATTTCCAACCCTTTAAAAACATCAATCTCCCCCAATTTCTTTCCTTTCTAAAAAATCCTACCTTTACCCCAGTTGGCTCACAATTGGATTTGGCAATTTTATTGGGATTTTTTACGATTATTGGAATCGTACAAATTATAAAACAAGGGCGACCACAAGGGATCGCCCCTACAAGAAAATTATTGATCATTGATTATTGTTTATTGATCATTAACCTGCTTGCCTTATTTCTCACTGCCTATTCGCTTGTAAAACCTAATGTGGGTTTGATAAATCAAACCCCTACATTAATCATTCCCCCTTTCCGCCTGTCCTGGTATGCGGCCTTGGAAATTTTAAAAAATCCACAGACGGCAATAATCGGCATCGGTCCTGATAATTTCTCGGCTATTTTCACTCGCATTAAGGATTTTGCCTATAACCAATCTCCTCTATGGCAGATTAATTCATTTAATGTTTCTCATTCGGCGATTTTGCAAATCCTCACCGAAACCGGAATTTTTGGATTATTGGCGTTTGGATTGTTAATATTTAATGTTTTCCGTGTCATCCCCGTGAAGATGGGGATCCAGTCTAAAATTTCATTTATTTTTCCATTTATTTATTTAATTATTTGTTTATTTATATTTCCTCCATCACTAATCATTTGGTTTTTGTTTTTCGTCGTTTTGGGTTTGATAAATCAAACCACTACAACCGATGTACAGACGCAAAATCTTGCGTCTCTACCACCCATCTACATCGGAACCGTTGTAATTTCCCTTGCTTTAATCGGCACTTCCGGATATTTTCTCGGTCGTTCATATGCTTCCGAATATTATTTTAAAAAATCTATAGAAGGAATTGCCAAAAATAATCTTAAGGAAGTCTACGATAACCAAAGACAGGCAATAGTCTTGAATCCGTATATTGAAAGATTTCGAACTAGTTTTGCTCAAACTAATCTTGTCATTGCCAACAACTTATCTTCTAAAATTAAAGACAAAAAAATATCTGAACAAGATCGCCAAACAATTACTCAGGCAATTCAAGCCGGAATCGCTGAAGGCAAAGCGGTTGTCACTTTGAATCCACAAAGAGCCAATAACTGGGAAAATTTAGCGGTTATTTATTCAAACATCATCAACGTTGCCCAAGAAGCCGATGTCTGGACAATTTCTGCATATCAACGGGCAATACTTGCCGATCCACAAAATCCAGTCTATCGGGTTGGTTTGGGTGGGGTTTATTATTCCCAAAATAAATATGATGATGCCTTAAGATTTTTTGAACAAGCGGTTTCTATCAAGCCTGATTGGCCAAATGCTAGCTATAACTATGCCTGGGCCAACTTTCAGGTAAAAAACTATCCTCAAGCTGTCAACGCCATGCAAAATACTTTAAAACTTATTAATCAAAAAACAAACAAAGTTGATTATGAGAAAGTCGTAAAAGAACTTGAAGAATTCAAAAAAATGCTACCGAAGGAAGAAGTAAAAACTGATAATGTTGATAAACCAACTGAAAGTAACCTGAACTTACCAACCCCACCGACGAGCCAAATTAGTCCTAAATTGGAACTTCAAAAGGAAGCCAGCCCGGAAGCAAAATAAAAACTTGATGCTGGATGTTTGAGATTGGATCGTAAGAGCTCACAAATCTTGACACAGGTTGTCATTTAGTCATCATAAACGATATTGTATTTATTAGTACCTGACTTTCGCAAATTAGTGTCCTGATTCCAGTTTTTGCAGTAAATTGTGGATATCTTTAGGAATTTCTGGCTCCGTTTGATACTCTACTCGATTGTGACTTTTATTATTTTAGTGTCAGATTTTTATTTTTTTGTAGTTTTATGTGTCATCCCCTTGAAGAAGGGGATCCAGACTATAATCACCATATTTTAAAATGAATATTTAGGCTGGATTCCCGCCTACGCGGGAATGACAGGGTGGTGACAAAGTGGATAAAAATATACCTGTTAGTGTCCTGAAATTGGAATAATTGAAGCTAATTTACGAAGGAAATTGGTGTTTTGCGAAAGTCAGGTATTAGTTTATTTATGGACAAACCTTACATTTTTTGCAACGGCCGCGAAAAGAATGTAATAAAAAATTATCCACTTTTTTGTTACGATCGTAACGAAAAACATCATCTTTTGAAGCTAAAGTGACAAAAAGGGCAAAATTAAACTTTTAAAAATAGACTGGATTCCGGGAATTGTAATACAATCAATAGGATTAAGAGATCCATTCTAAGAAGTTTGTAATCAGGTTTTTTAAGATTCTACTTTCTAACTTCAAATTTCTAACTTCGTTATCTAACCTCGAACTTCCAATATCTAACGTCTATTTTAAGAAGTTTAGTGGGTTTAGTAGCTGTCCTCCTGATCGGATTTCAAAGTGTAAATGCGTCCCCGTCGACCTTCCGGTTGACCCCATTATCCCGATTTGGCTTCCTTGAGAAACTGAATCCCCTATGTTAGGAGAATATGAAGACAGATGAGCGTAAAGTGATTGATATCCGTTGCCATGGTCGATAATTACGTGGCAACCATAACCCCAGTTAAGACAACCGGCATAAACAACCGTACCGGTATCAGCTGCTAAAACTGGAGGCGAGGAAGGATTGGCGATGTCCAAAGCCATATGATAAACGACCGGATATTGAGTGATCACTCCTGAAGTCGGCCAAATAAAATTTGAGGATCCTCTAACTCCGGCTTGAATTGAGGCAATAAATTGAGTATTGATAATTGGTTTATTTTCTATCACTCCGCCAGGGACAAAAAGAGTTTGGCCTGAACGCAGTCCGAATGTGTCTGAATCAGTAAAATCATTAAGCTGATAGTTGACAATATTTTGAGCCGTCACTTTATATTTTTTGGCAATTGAGTAGACCGTCTCCCCCGTATCTACTTTATGGACGATACCATCAAATGGCGGAATTGTTAAAGTCTGACCAGGTTTGATTAAATCACTTTTTAAATTATTAGACCATTTAATACTATTGGTCGAGATATTAAATCTTTTCGCAATTGAAGCTATGTTATCTCCACTAACAACTCGATAACTAACAATTTCCGGTTTAACCGAATAAACTGTTCCGAGGTTACCACCGTATGGGTTATAGGAAATAACCACTGATTGTTCATTATTTTGATTATTCAAATTTAAAAAAGGAGCATTTTCGGCAATGATCGGACCACCAACGATCGCTGATGCCACAATCATTAAAAAAGAAGTATTTAAAAATGAAGAAGAATATTTTCCTCGCTTAACAATTAAAAAAGCGACGATTAAATCTTTAATACCCTCAAAAATCTGCCCAGCCGTAATTAGTCGGGATAAAATGTAGTTTTTTAGAAAGGTGATAAACTCGCCTATTTCAATCATAAAAATAGACTTCTATTATACCAA